>JBKJPD010000613.1:0-6611 GCA_046595345.1 Pseudonocardia sp. | reverse complement strand
TCCTTGAGGCGCTGCACGGCCATGTTGTCCTTGCTGAGGTCCACCCCGTGGGCCGACTTGAACTGCTCGACCAGCCAGTCGATGACCTTCTGGTCCCAGTCGTCGCCGCCGAGGTGGTTGTCGCCGTTGGTGGCCTTCACCTCGACGACGCCCTCGCCGATCTCCAGCAGGGACACGTCGAAGGTGCCGCCACCGAGGTCGAACACGAGGATGGTCTGGTCCTTGTCGCCCTTGTCCAGGCCGTACGCGAGCGCGGCCGCGGTGGGCTCGTTGACGATCCGCAGCACGTTGAGGCCCGCGATCGTGCCGGCCTCTTTGGTGGCCTGGCGCTGGGCGTCTTCGAAGTACGCCGGGACGGTGATCACCGCATCGGTGATCTCCTCGCCGAGATAGGCCTCTGCGTCGCGCTTGAGCTTCTGCAGCACCCGGGCGCTGATCTCCTGCGCCGAGTACTTCTTGCCGTCGACGTCATCGGTGGTCCAACCGGTGCCCACGTAGCGCTTGACCGACCGGATGGTCCGGTCGACGTTGGTGACGGCCTGGTTCTTGGCCGACTGCCCGACGAGCACCTCGCCGTTGCGGGCGAACGCTACGACGGACGGGGTGGTCCGCGCACCCTCCGAGTTGGCGATGACCGTTGCTTCGCCACCCTCAAGGACGGCGACGACGGAGTTGGTCGTCCCGAGGTCGATCCCGACCGCACGAGCCATGGTTGTTGCCTCCGAGTATCTTGAGTTGATGTGACTCAAGTCTGCCACGGGCTGATCCACTGATGTTGAGTGGGCCGCGCTCAACTTGCTCATGCCGTCCAACGTGCCGACCCACGGGGTTGTTCCCGGACGAGTTCTCGCAAACGGCCCCGCCGGTGCCGCTGTCCGCCCTACGCTTCTCCGCATGAGCCCACCGCAGCCCGGTCCCGTCCGGGTCCACCTCGCCGCCGGCGTCGAGTCCCTGACGACGCCGGTGGACCGCGAGGCCGTGCTGCAGGCCCGGGTGGCAGCGTTACGACCACTTCGGTTCCGCCGTCCCCACGACCACACAGTCGGCCTGCGAGTAGGCCGCCCCCTTGCCCGTACGGCAGTCCAGACAATGCTCGAACAGAACGGTGGGTGACATGAAAGACATCGGTTTCTACAATTACGAGAATGTTCCGATCGCCGAGAAGATCGGCTGGCTCACCAACGCGTTGGGGCGCGGCGCCGTCGAAGAGTCCAGGGTGGGGCTCGGCAGTCTCGGCACCGATTTCGTCGGCTCGGACATGTCCATGCGCGACACGTTCACCCAGCTCGGCCTCGGTTGGGCAGGTCAGGCAGCCGACAACGCGGCGCACTCACTGAGCCGCGCGGCGGATCGCGGCGGCGCCGTCGGCTCGGCCAGTTCTACCGGCAGCGGGAACGTGGACGAGTACGGCCTGTCATTCGAGGAGCTGCGGCAGAAGTTCCAACTGAAGGATCCCGGCACGTTGGACACGTGGGGCGAGGCCAAGGATGCCGTGGGTAACGCGTTCGATGGGTGGCTCCGCGACTATGCCCAGTCCGACTACAGCAAAACCATGGAGGCGAACCGGAACCTCGAAGGTGCGGCGAACACCGCGCTCCGCAACCACGAGTATTCCAGCAGATTCGCCGTCCAGGGCTTCCCCGCCGTCGACCCCGACGCGCCGCTCACCACCGGCGGCCCCGGTGGAGGTGGCGCAGGCGGTCCCGGTGGGGGTGGCGCAGGCGGTCCCGGAGGTACCGGGGCCGGTGTCGGCCACTACACCTCACCGGCGGCCGATCTCGGCGCTGACCGCGCACCCGCATCCACCCGCACGGCCGGCGCCACCGCACCGCCCATGGCGTCCGGCGGCGCACCGGGGTTCGGCCCGATGGGCGGCCCCGGAGCAGGCGGCGCGCCCACCCCGGGCCTCGGGACCGGTGGCGGTGCGGGCGGCGCCGGGTTGGGCCACGCTCCGCCCGGGATCGCACCGGGCAGCTGGAGCGGCCCCATCGGCGGTGTCGGAACCACCGCGGGAATCGGTGGCGCGGGCGCTCTGGGCGCACCGGGCAGCGGCGGGTGGGGCAGCGGCAATCCGGGCGCCTACGGCGGCTCGACCGGTGGCTGGGGGAGCGCGGCCGGCAGATCGGGCGGCTACAACCCCGGCGGATCAGGGGCCCGGGGCGGGGCCGAGTTCGGCGGACGCCTGGGCTCGGGCGCAACCGAGTCACCCGGGCAACGACCGAACGGTTCCACCTCGGCCGGCGGTGCCGGCCGTTCAGCAGGCGCAACGGGTCACGGTGCTCCGATGATGGGCGGCATGGGCGCCGGAGCGGGCGGCGGAGCGGGCGAGCACAGGAGAAAGTACTGGATCCCGTCGTCCGAGCATTTCGACAGCGGGCTGCCCCCCCACACCGATCCCGTCATCGGCGGAAGTGCCGAATGGCTCTGAACTGGTCGCAGTCGATCGTCCTGTCCTGCACCGAGTTCGAGGTGAGTTGGGAGCTACTCGGGCTCGGCGAGACCCCATGGCAGCTCGACCCACAGCGGTCCGGTATCACCGCGCCCCAACGGGAGCAGATCATCGGGAACGTCGTCGCGGGCCTGCGGCAGCGAGGGCTCGGCGACGGGCGCGGACCCGGATACGTCATCTCCGACCTGATGCGGATGCTCGCCCACCCCGAGTGGGCCCTCGACATCCGGTTCCGCGCCGAGGCGCTCGTCGCCGCGGTGGCCGCCAGCCGCGGCCCGCACTGCGCGTTCGCCGTCCGGCAGGGCAACGAGATCGCACTGCTGGCGCTGCCCTCCGATGCCGCCGCCGCTTCGCTGCTGGAACTGCTGGGGAACATCACCCCCGGCACAGGGCCGGAGGTCCGGTTGTCTGCCGACATCCTCGACGCAGTCCGCGCCGCCGCACCCGACAACCACGACCGCTTCACCGACGAACTGGTCTGGAAGGGGCTCGCCCGCCCCGACGCCGTCGCGCTGGCGACCGCGTGCCGCGACGTCCGGATGAGCGGGCAACTCGGCGCCTCAGCCAGCGCCCGGGACGGGACGCGGATGCGCCGGGCGCCCTACGTCGTCGGGTTCCACGACGGCTCCGCGGGCCACTTCCGACAGGTACGCCGACAGATGCCCGGTGGCGACGTCGTCACCGTCGGACCGACGAGCCACCACCGCATGCTCGCCGACCTGGGTGAACTGGTCGGCAGCATCCATTAGAGCGGCGGCGCCGGGCGGGGTTCGACCCGGCCGCCGGACGCGGGGGGCAGCGGATCATCCACCGGCGCCAGCACGCGGTGCGCGCCGGGGCGCACCATCAGATGCTCAGCGGCGTCGCGGTACTCGAGCTCGCCGTCCGGACCGAGGTCCGCGTGGTAACCCGCCGCGGCGAGCTGCTCCTCGTCGAGATCGACGAGGAGCTCCCAGCGGCTCGGGGTCACCTTGTAGTCCGGCCACGACAGGTTGCCGTAGGCGTCGTGCAGGTCGGCGAGCAGCCCGACGAAGACCTGCTGCCAGCGCAACGGCATCGACTGCGCGAGCGACCGGGGCACCACGAGATGGTCCTCGGTGGCCCCTCGGGCGGGCGAGTCGAGATAGTCCTGCACCGGGGTCGTCGACGCCGGGAGGGGGGCTTCGGGGGGCATTGCTAGCTCCGGATCGTGCGCGGGCCGTCAGGCCCGGTTGGGGGTGGTGCCCGGACGGGTGGCCAACGGTACGAGTTCCTTGTAGTCCCACGGCACCGGCCGCACCCGGACGGATTCGCCCGTGAACGGCGCCTCCACCATCTGCCCGTCGCCCAGGTACAGCGCGACATGGTGGATGGTCGCGGGATCCGTCGGGTCGGTGGCGAGGAACAGCAGGTCACCGGCCTGCGCCTGCTTCACCGGCACATGCCCGCCCGCGTAGAACTGCTCCTGCGACACCCGCGGCAGGTTCACTCCCGCGGCCTGGAACGCACGCAGCATCAGCCCGGAGCAGTCGTAACGGTCCGGTCCGGTTCCTCCCCACAGGTAGGGCTTGCCGATCTCACCGAGAGCGAACGAGATCGCGGTGTCTGACACCCCCTCGGCCAGGACGGCCGTCCCGCACGCGGCACTCGGGCCGGCCACGCCGGCCAGCTGCGACACCAGCTCCGCCGCCAGCCCCTCCCACTTGGCGTACGCGGTGGGGAACCCCGAGCGCTGCACGGTCTGCGCGGCCTCCGTCACCGGAAGGGTCTCCCAGCGCGGTACCTGCATCAGCCGCTCGATGAAGATCGTGGTGGCGTAGACGGGGTCTCGCACCTGCGCGGGCGAACCCCATCCCTGCGAGGGCCGCTGCTGGAACAGCCCGAGTGAGTCGCGGTCGCCGTAGTCGAGGTTCAGCAGTGTCGACTCCTGCATCGCTGTGGCCAGCGCGACGAGCCAGGCCCGCGGCGGCGCACCCAGGTCCCGGGCCACCCCGACGATCGTGGCGGCGTTGCGGCGCTGTTCCTCGTTCAGATCGGAGATCCGGATGCCGGCCCGGCCCCCGAGACCCGAGGAGTGCAGGCCCGCGTCGCACGCCCCGAACGTCGGAGAAGTCCCGGTCCCGCCGCCCACGCTGAACGCCGCGAATGCGAGGCCGAGGAACAGGACCAGTGCACCGGCGATCGCGACGAACGGAACCAGCAGGCGCAGCGGAGTCATCACCGTCACGCCTCGTCGTAGTCGGACACTCGCCAACCCACGTCGGTGGCCACGACGAGCACGAGCAACCTCGTCGCGTCCGTGGGAACCTCGACCTGCACCGATCGGGACGCCACCCGGACGGCGCGGGGCTCACCTGTCATCCGGGTGGCCGCGATGTTCGACGGATCGACGGTGTTGAGCAGCCCCAGAAACTCCTCGGTGGTCGTCGCGCGCAGACCGTCCCGCCACTGCTGGGCTGTGGTGCCCCCCGGTGGGCGCACCCACGCTGCGGTCCACCGTGCTGCCACGTTCAGCGCATCGGCGGGGGCCTGCGACAGCGGGAGGGTGCTCGGTTCGAGTTCGGCAACCGGTGGTAGGGCGGTAGGTCTGGCTACGGCGGTCGGCGCAGGGGTACCCCGCACCGTGGACGAGGGGGCGGTCCGGGCCGTCGCTCCCGGAGGCGGCAGCGGCGCCAGCCCACCTCCCGATGAACCACCGGCTGCGGCTGACACGAAGCTCACACCGACGCCCAGCACGAGTACCACGGCGAGGGTGACGGAAAGCCGCGCGGGCGAGCGCAGCGGCCATCCCCAGACCCCCCGATAGGCGGCAGTGCGCCCCCGCGGAGACCGGATCGGCATCAGCTGTTCCCGGTGGGCGCGCCGTACGCAGGCTGCGCGGGCCGGGGCCGGTAGATCCGGTAGACCGGCACCCCGCCGACCAGCTCGGCCTGAACCGGGCGCACTCCGCCCGGCCGCAGCGGCATGGCGTCGGACCTGCGGTAGATCGAGCGGTCGTCGACCTCACCGGGGTCCGCCCAGCTCGGCATGTCGGCGCCGCCACCGACGCCGCTCGAGCCGGCGGGCAACGCGGGACGGCGGGCGGCGGACACCAGAGTGGGCGGGACGGGCGCCTCGATCTCAGCACGTGGCCTCGACACCCTCGTGGCCTCGGCCCTGACCCGGGCAGGGGCCTCGGCCTCGGGGCGGGCGCCGTCGGAGTAATCCGTACCGGCCGACGCGCCGCGGCGCTCGTCCCACCATCGCGACTGCCGGTCGTCGGCAGGA
Organism: Pseudonocardia sp.; assembly: GCA_046595345.1. GTDB lineage: Bacteria > Actinomycetota > Actinomycetes > Mycobacteriales > Pseudonocardiaceae > Pseudonocardia. Next base: position 916 of record JBKJPD010000613.1, on the reverse strand, counting down.
CCGCCGCGCATCCGCTGCCAGACCCGCGACATCGGTCCGGTGCCCGCACCGGGCACGATCCCGCCGAACTGCTCACGGGTGAGCGAGACCATCGACACGAGCCGGCGGAACGGCCGCGCCACCGCCCACATCACCAGCGTCACCACCCCGGTGACCAGCAGCCCGAGCCACAGGTCGATCCCGGACCCCGGCCGGAACAGCGAGACGACGAGCAGTGCGTGCAGCCCGGCGAGTGCCCCTACCACCAGCGTGTTGACGATCGCCGCGCCCGCCACCCGAAGGAGCGCAGGGAGGATGTCAGGCTTGAGTACGGCCACCACGGCGATGGCCGGTGCGGTCATCACGAGCAGCCGCAGCATCAGCATCGCGACGAGCACCAGCACCTTCGACAACAGCTGGAACAGTGCGATGCACACGGCCTGGACCACCGCCAGGATGCCCACCCCGATCCGGCTACCGGACTCGCCCTTGAAGTAGGAGTAGCGGTCCCCCATGCGGTCGGCCAGCGCCGCGAAATCAGCCTTCTTCTGCTTGGCCAGCTCGGCGGTGTCGCGGCGCTCGCCGACCTCGTTGATCGTGAAGGTCTGGGCCCGCAGCAGGTCCCGCCCCAGCTCCTTCGCCTGCGGCACATCGGGCGAACCGAACTCGCCGCGCAGCCAGTTCTGGTAGATGACCTGGTCGGTGAGCACGGTCGGCAGCGTGTCGCGGTTGCCGAGGCCGATCTGACCGAGGAAGCCCTCCTGCATCTGCGTGACGCCGTCGAGGAGCAGCGAGTCGGCCGCTGTGGACCATCCGATCGGGGCGAGATAGGCCGCCGAGCCGACTGCGAGCGCGGCCACGGCGAACGCGGACCGCTGGGCCTGCCGGGCGAGGTCACCGCGCAGCGCCAGCACCAGGAGCAGGACGGCAAGCACCA
>JBKJPD010000508.1:0-7759 GCA_046595345.1 Pseudonocardia sp. | reverse complement strand
AAACGACGCGCGTTCGGCGGACACGACGCCTGCACCTGTAGCGGACCAGCCGGGAGCGGGCGTGCTCGATGATCTCCCCGGGCGTCAGGTCGGCACCTGCGGCGGGGACGACCACGGCTTTGACCGTCTCCCCCCAGCGCGGAGACGGGACCCCGATGACCGCGACGTCGACGACGCCCGGGTACCCGGGCAGCGCGTACTCGACCTCGGCCGGATAGATGCTCCCCACCCGAGACGATCATGTCCTTGATCCGGTCGTGCAGGAACAGGTAGCCCTGCGCGTCGCGGTATGCGGCGTCGCCGGCGCGCAGCCAGCCATCCGCGACGAGCGTGCCGACGGTCTCCTGCGGACGATGCCAGTAGCCGGGGGTCGTCGGGGTCGGACGTCTCCTTCCACGTATCGGGCAGACCCGCGATCCACCACTCGGGCCGGTTGCGCGTCAGCACCGCCACCCGGTCCCCGGGGCGCACGCCGTCGAGCACCAGCGCATGGGCGACCTGCGGGCGTCCAGCTCCCCAAAGGTGAGGCTGTGGGAGCCGCAGGTGATCGCCGGGCGCTCCGGACCCAGGTCGCGGAGCTCCCCGAGGAGCGTTCCGAGGGTGCTGATGGCTCTACCTCCCCTTCGCACGGTGGATCCCGGCAGGGAGTGCGCTCGTGCACGCACCGAGAAAAGCCGCCTACGTGCGTTGCCGCTGTTCAGCGGGCTGCCGCGCCTCGAGTTCGTCGAGTCGGTCGAGGTGGCGGTAGATCGTCGGGCGGGTGACGCCGAACTCGGCGGCGATCTGGGCGACGGTGAGCTCCCCGGCCTCGTACAACTCCCGCGCCAGCCGGGCCTCGCGGTCGCCCAGCTTCGGTCTCTGGCCGCCGGTACGGCCGCGGGCGCGGGCGGCCTCGAGGCCGTCGCGGGTGCGTTCGGACATCAGCGCATGCTCGAACTCGGCGATCGCGCCGAGGATCTGGAAGAACGTCCGCCCGACCCCGGTGGAGGTGTCGATGCCCTGATCCAGCACCACCAGATCCACCCCATCGGCCTGCAGCTGATTCGACAGGTCGATGAGATGCCCGAGCGAGCGGCCGAGCCGGTCGAGCTTGGTCACGACGAGCTGATCGCCGGCGCGCAGGCCGCGCAGGGCATCGTCGAGCTCGGGCCGCCGCGCCAGCTTCCCCGAGGCCTTGTCGGCGTAGATCCGTTCGCAGCCGGCCGCGGTGAGCGCGTCGGCCTGGGCTTCGGGGTGTTGGTCGCGGGTTGACACCCGCGCATAGCCGATCCGCATGCCCGTGACTGTATCGGGAACGAGGGTCCACGTGACGTTGGCGCGGACACGACTCGCGTGACAGCCGCGACCTGCAGGTGTGGAGCGTCGATAGAACGACAGTGGGTCGGGGGCGGTGTCGGCCACCGCACGAACTCCCGCGCCGGTGAGCGCGTCGATGATGCCAGGCTCACCGCTTGGAAGTGAGACACCGATCATGCTCGGCATGACGCCCCGTCACCCCGCCGCGTGCTGCTGCACCCCGGACCCTCAGTCGCTCTATTCTCAGGTCGTGGTCGATCCCGAGCCGGCCCCGGGGATGCTTCCGGGTGCACCCCCGCCGCCTGGCGGGAGCGAGGTCGTCGATTGGATCACCAGCTCAACCCGGTGCGGCCGGACGATCACGGCCGCGATCCCTCCGACCTATGCCCGCTACGCGACCGTCGCCGTTCCCGATGGGGACACTGCGAAGACCCTCGCCGACGCTGCTCTCGTAGAGGTGCTGCAGGCGCACATCCCCACACAGCCGTGGTGGCTCGGCTACCTCGATACCGGGGTCGCCGACCTCGTCGTCGCCGACGCGCCCAAGGTCGCGGTGTACGCCGGCTGGCCGTACGTGCTGCTCGAGGGAGGGCCGGAGCAGGCTCTCAACGCACGGCGCAACCTCGACGTCACCCCCTGGCACAGCGCTCTGCCGGAACTGGTGTTCCCGAGCGACCGCTCATGGCTCGTCTCCACGATGTGGGACGACGACTGGCGATGCGTCGGCGGACCGGCCGCCCTGCTCGACGCTCTGCTCCTGAGCCCGAACCTCCAGGTCCGCGCCGTCAACCTCGAAGAGGACGCAACGCCCCCCGGTCACATAAGCCGGTGACGCAGGTCGTTGGCTGCGGAGGCAGGGACGGCGCGCCACCATGAGTGGAAGTGTCTACCTCGGGCTCTGGCCGCTGCCGCGGGTGAAGATCGTGAGTCGGCCTGCCATCTTGAGGCGTGACAAGTACCCGGTCGATTGACGCTTCCAACGCCGCCCAGCTCGCGAACTGGGATGGCGCCTCCGGTGCGTTCTAGGCCGACAACGCCGATCGCTTCGACCGCGGCGTGGCCGCCTACCGTGGCCCGTTCCTCAATGCCGCGGCGATCGGCGAAACCACGATGATGCTCGACGTCGGGTGCGACAGCAGACAGTCCACTCATGACGCAGCCAGGCGCGTTGTCGCCGGGTCGGCGCTGGGGGTAGACCTGTCTTCGCGCATGATCACGCTCGCCCGGCGGCGGGCGGCGGGCGGCCGACGAGCAGCTAACGAACGCCACCTTCCGCCAGGTCGACGCTCAGGTCCACCCCTTCTCCCCCGAGAGCGTCGAGGGTGAGGTGCCCGTCCCGCCATCGGACGCCCCGAGCTTGTTCTCACTCGGCGATCCCGACAGGATTCGATCATTCCTGGGCGCCTCCGGGTTCACCGACATCGAACTCGAGGGCGTGCAACAGCCATGTACTTCGGCCCCGATCCCGATGACGCCTTCGGATACATCTCCGCGCATTACGTGGGCATGGTCCGCGATCTTGATCCCGAAACCCGAGCACGCGCGCATGAGCGCCTCCGCTCAAGCCTCGCCGACTACTGCACCGACCAGGGCGTGCTGTACGACTCCGCAGCCTGGCTCGTCCACGCCCGCAGAAGCTGAGAGACGAGCCGCGGACACGGTTGCCATCAGCTACGTCCGGCTGCTGAAGGACGCTTTGGCGAAGCCTCTGCATCCGGCTGTGGAGAGTCGGGAGAACGACAGTGCTGCGGCGCCATCGAAGTGGCAGTGGGACTCCGCCGCGTTGCTGGAGCGGGGATGATTATCTGGGGTGGCGGAGCGTGGGCACTAGTACGAGCAGGACGGCGAGTGTGCCGGCGCCGGCGAGGACGAAGGTGGTGCGGGCACCGACCTGCTCGACCAGCAGGCCACCGGCGGCGTAGGCGAGGCCCGCTCCCAACTGGGCGGCGGTGCCGACGGTGCCGAACACGCGTCCCAGCAGCGGGCGGGGCACGAGGTCTTGGACGACGGTGTCGTAGCCGATGTTCTCCGCGGCATTGCCCGCTCCAGCGATCACCTGTGCCGCGAGGACGATGCCGAGGACCGGGGCCAGGCCGGTGAGTAGGGTGCCCACGCCGGTGGCGGCGGTACCGACGATCAGCAGCGCGACCGGTGAACGTCCCTGGGCCAGTCGGGTGCACGCCACGGATGTCAGCAGCATCCCGATGCCGAATGCGCTGGCCGCGAGCCCGTAGCCGGCCGGGCCGGCGTTGAGCTGGTCGTGGGTAAGGAACACCAGCGCGACGTTGTCGATCCCGGCGAAGGCCACGATCACGAACAGGGCCACGACCAGGACCCGGACCTGCCGGTGCGTCGCGACGTAGCGCAGGCCCGCGCTTGCTTCGGCCCATACTCCGGTGACCGCCGCGGGGTCGCGGGCCGGCGTGAGGGTGGGCAGTTGGGCGAGTAGCAGTGCGGAGACGAGGAAGGTCGCGGCGTCGACCACCAGCGCGGTGTGGATCCCTCCGGGCCCGGCCGCGAGGAGACCACCCAGGCCGGGGCCGACGGCGATTTGCAGGGTGAAGGCCAGCCCGAACAGGGCATTGGCCGGGACACGATCGGCCGGGTCCACCAGGACCGGGACGAGGCTACGCCCGGCCGGGTTTCGGATGGTGGCCAGAATCCCGGCTGCCGCGACCAGCGCGGCCAACACCGGCAGCGGGGGCAGCGTGAGTGCGATCACCCCCATGACCAGCGCCGAGGCCAGCTCGCAGCTCGCCATCAATCGGCGGGCCGGGATCCGGTCGGCGAGCACTCCGGCCCACGGGCCGCCGAGGCGGGGCAACGCGTTCGCGAGCAGCAGCAGTACAACCCCTGCTGGTCCGTCGCGCTGAGCGGCGAGCAGCACGAGCACCGTCGTGGTGATGCCGTCGCCGACGAAGGACACCGCCCGGGACGCGCACAACGCCCGGAACGCGGCGTTGCCGCGCAGGAGCCGCGCTCCAGCAGAACCGACCGGAGACGGGCCGGCGGGAGGCGGGGACGGTTCGACCACGACGATCAGGGTGGCACCGCGGTTGTCTCCACCCTGTGGATTCGGTGTGCATCGAATCGTTGCTGGGTGTCGCTGTGTCATCGTGGCTGGTGTGGCGTTGGTCGTGCGGTTCGGGCCGGGTGATGCGGGGCGGTGCCGGTTCGCGGTGTCCCCGCTGCAGGAGACGATGTCCGCGCTGCTGGTGCTGCGCGACCCGGGCCGTCACGGCTGGTATCTGCCCTGGCTGTGCGACGTCCGCTCCGTGGTTGCCGAGCTGGATCTGCGGCTGCTGAGCGTGGTCGTGCCGGTACACGGGCACGGCCCGGACTTCCTGTGGCCGAGCCCGACCAGCCCGCTGACCACGATCGACGACGATCTCGCCCAGGTCAGCGCCACCGATCCGGCCACTGTGGCCGCCGAACTCGCCGATCATCTGCGACGTCTCGATCCGAAGCGGGTGCCCGCCGAGCTGCGGCAGGTGCTGGCAGGAGACCCGGCCGGGGCCCGGGAGGCGCTGGTCGCGCAGCAGCGGCTGGCCTGGCAGGTCCTGGTCGCGCCGCTGTGGGATCGACTGCGCGGACTGCTGGATGCGGATATCACCACCCGTGCCCGGCAGTTGGCCGACACCGGTGTGCAGGGCCTGTTCGCGAATCTGCATCCCCGCGTGAGCTGGGAGGGTGACGCGTTGCATCTGGCCGGTTTCGCCCGCGAGACCGTGGATCTGCGTGGCCGCGGTCTGGTCCTCGTCCCGACCGCGTTCGGCTGGCCGACGCTGGGCATCGGCCCCACCGGTGACCTCGCGGTCGAACCGCCGGCGCTGGTCTATCCGATGCTCGGCTCCGCCCAGGTCTGGGAACCCGCCACCCGGCCGCCGGTGATCGCGCGGCTGTTGGGGGCTGGACGTGCGGCGGTGCTGGCCGAGACCGTCATCCCCGCCACCACCAGTGGCGTGGCCGGGCGGGTGGGGTTGGCCCCCGCGACGGTGTCTCAGCACCTGGCCGTGCTCCGCGATGCCGGGCTCGTCACGGCCACGCGCCGCGGCCGCGAGGTGCGCTACCGGCAGACCCCACTCGCAGCGGCGCTCCTGCACCCCGACCCCGGCGACGAGTAGCTCCGAGAAGGGCGGGGTCGAGGGCGAGATCGGACGGTCATGATGATCTTCACCTCCGGTTCTGATCTTGTTGGCGTCGTCGATGACCCGACGGTCGCGTCGGGTGACTCCGGTTGGATAATTCGGCGGGGGTTCCTCGGGTCGCGAGTGGGGCTGTGCTCGGGTGGTCAGGTGGGGGCGGTCAGGGCGAACGCGGGGAGGAAGACGACTTCGAGCTCGCGCGTCCAGGACCAGTCGGTCGGTATTTTGACCTTTCGTTTGTGTCGGCCGTGGCCGGGGTGGCCGGGCTGGTCAGCTACGCCCGGCTGGCCGAAGCGCTGGGCTGGCCGCTCGACCGGCTCACCACCGCAGTGGCCGGGCTCGACGAGCACCTGGCGGCCACTGGTGCCCGACAACCGACCTCACACGCGCTCCGCGACCACTGTCAAAATTCCGACGTCTCACGCTGCCACTTACACGGCGATCGACACTGCAGGAACGTGGTCAGCTGAGAAGTGTCTCGCGAACGATGGTCTGCGTACGCGGCTTCTTTCACGTCGGACGTGCGCGGGCTCGGGTTTCGGGGCGGTGGTGGTGGTCGTGGTCTGCACGTGACCGTCCGGGCGTCGCTGGTGCGTACCCGCGTAGGTTCACCACCACGTGCAGCCCGCGCGGCTGGTCCAACGCGCTGGCCAACACTGCGACCAGAGCGCCCGGCTCCGACGGCGGCCCCAGGTCGTCGTGTGGACGGGGCCGGTGCCGATATGTCGAGTACGGACCTGCTGCGACGGCAGGAAGATGTGCGTTGCCGGCATCTGCGCAACGTCGTAGCGTCGATTCGTGGCTTCCGATCTCGTCGCGCTCACCTTCGACGCACTGGACCCCGACCGGCTCGTCCAGTTCTGGGCGGGAGTGCTGGACTGGACGATCTCCGACGATCCCGCGGACGGCATCGAGCTTCTGCCAGGCGACGGGACCGGATTCCGGCTCCGTGTGTTGCCCACCCACGCGCTCAAGGTGATGCCGAACCGAACACACCTCGACCTGACCAGCACGACGATCGAGGACCAACGGCAGACGGTGGCGCGAGCACTCGACCTCGGCGCCCAGCACATCGACATCGGCCAAACCCCTGACCAAGGGCACGTGGTGCTCGCAGACCCTGAGGGCAACGAGTTCTGCGTGATCGAGCCGGGCAACAGCTTCCTTGCCGGCTGCGGGTTCATCGGCGCCATCAGCTGCGACGGCTCGCAAGAAGTCGGGTACTTCTGGAGCGCAGCTCTGGGATGGCCGCTCGTCTGGGATCAGGAGCAGGAGACGGCGATCCAGTCGCCGCACGGAGGAACAAAGATCACGTGGGGCGGGCCACCGGTGAATCCGAAGCCGGCGAAGAACAGACTTCACCTCGATATCGCCCCACCGGCCGGCGACATCCGCGCGGAGGCCGACAGGCTCGTCGCCCTCGGCGCAACGCGGATCAACCTCGGGCAGAGCTCGGCCGAGCGTGTGGTGCTGGCCGACCCCGACGGTAACGAGTTCTGCGTAGTGCCTGCTCGGTAGGGCTCCGGCTCAGGTTGCAGGCCCCGCCACAGCGGGACCGATGATGGCCACCAACGCCGACCCAGGGTTGGTCATCGACCGGGTGCGACCGTTCGGGAAGGCGGGGTGGCCCCGCCGGCCTGTACACCCTCGACCCGCCTGCCACACGGATCGCGTGAACCGGTTCCTCGCCGTCGGAGGAGACCATCATGGCGAAGTTGGCGATCAGCGAGACCGATGAACTGCTGCTGCGGCTCACCCCCTGGGAGAAGCTCGGCGCGGTGCACGGCGACCTGCGGGTGCCGCTGCGGTCTGTGCGCGCGGTGTCGGTGGTGGCCGAGCCGTGGAAATCGCTGCACGGGCTCCGGGCGCCGGACACCCGATGGCCTGGCTTGATCATGCTGGACCCGTGGAAAGTTCGGCAAGGACTTCGCCGCTCTCTACCGGCGGCGACCGGGTTCGGTCCGAACGACCGTAGCGTTCATATTCTCTCCGGCACCGGCCAGTCCGGCCTCAGCGGCACCGGGGAGGACGGCGCATGCCACCACCCGTGGTGTGAATAAACAACGTACTTCGATTCATTCGTTTGGGAACGTAACCCTTCGACGTGCCGCCACGTTAGCGCAATAGCGGCGTCCCGCGACGCCGTCGGTCTGCTGTTCTGATGACCGCTCCCCAAGGTCTGCCCCGGCCCCTGACCCCCGGCCGGTGCGGCCTTCATCCAAGATCGAGGAGTTTCCCATGTTCGAAGGGCTCAACCAGGCGTTCGTCAAGAACGCCATCGCCCGTAGCTCGGAGAATCCGCTGGACCGTCGCCGGTT
>JBKJPD010000303.1:0-8097 GCA_046595345.1 Pseudonocardia sp. | reverse complement strand
GTACAAGCTGCGCGGCGCCTACAACCTCCTCGCCGGCCTCGGCGCCACCGAACGCGCAGCGGGAGCCGTGTGCGCCAGCGCCGGCAACCACGGCCAGGGCGTCGCGTATGCGTGCGCGGAGCTCGGGATCAGGGGCCGTGTGCATGTACCGGCCACGACGCCACGCCAGAAGCGGGACCGCATCCTCGCCCTCGGGGCGGGCGCCGTCGAGCTGATCGTCGAGGGCGATACCTACGACGAGGCGGCCGCCGCGGCCGCCGCATACGCCACCCGGACCGGTGCCACCATCGTCCCCGCGTTCGACGATCCCCGAACCATCGCGGGGCAGGGCACCGTCGGTGTCGAGATCCTTGCGCAGCTGGGCCGGACCCCCGACGTGGTCGTGCTGCCGGTCGGTGGCGGCGGGCTGCTGGCCGGCGTCGGGAGCTGGCTCGCAACACGCCACCCCGACGTCCGGATCGTGGGGGTGGAGCCCGCGGGTGCAGCCGGGATGACCGCGGCGCTGGCCGCGGGCGGCCCGGTGGTCCTTCCCGAGCTCGACACGTTCGTCGACGGTGCCGCGGTGCGCCGGGTGGGCGACACGAGCTTCCCGCTCGTGCGCGACTGCGGCGCCGGACTGGTGACGGTGGCCGAGGGCCGGGTGTGCACCGAGATGCTCGACCTCTACCAGGTCGACGGGATCATCGCCGAGCCCGCGGGGGCGCTGGCGTCCGCGGCGCTGGGCGAGGAGGTGCGGATCGTCCCCGATTCGACGGTGGTGTGCCTGCTCTCGGGCGGCAACAACGACGTGAGCCGCTATGCCGAGATCGTCGAACGTTCGCTGGTGCACCGCGGCCTCAAGCACTACTTCCTCGTGGAGTTCCCGCAGGAGCCCGGTGCGCTGCGACGATTCCTCGACGAGGTGCTCGGGCCCGACGACGACATCGCGCTGTTCGAGTACGTCAAGCGCGACAACCGCGAGACGGGCGCCGCGCTCGTCGGGGTCGAGATCGCGACCCAGGGCGCCTACGAGCCGCTCTGGGCGAGGATGAAGGCGAGCCCTCTCAAGATCCAACTCGTGGCGCCGGGTTCCGCGGCCTACCGGTTCCTCATCTGATCCTCAGAACCATTCGGCGGTCGGCATCCGAGGAGGCGGTGGGCCGGCGGCCGCCGGGATGGAGGGGGATCCGCACGACGGCCGCCGGCGCGCTGCCCGGGTGGCACCCCGGTACGGCGCACCCCCAGGTTAGTTGCTCGCGCGACATGACGCTGGGCGTCCCGGGGGTCCCGTACCGTGCGAGGGCACAGGGACGAAGGAGTGCCGATGGCGAGCTACAGCAGCGATAAGGACGCGTATCTCAAGCGGCTGCGTCGCATCGAGGGGCAGGTCCGCGGCCTACAGCGGATGGTGGAGGAGGACAAGTACTGCATCGACATCCTGACGCAGGTTTCCGCCGCGACCAAGGCGCTGCAGTCGTTCTCCCTCGAACTCCTCGACGAGCACCTCGCCACGTGCGTGGTGCAGGCTGTCGCGGCCGGCGGTGAGGAGGCCGATCAGAAGGTGCGTGAGGCGTCCGACGCGATCGCCCGGCTCGTCCGTTCCTGATCGCACCCGCTGAGCAGGTCGTGCCGACGCCCGCGCGCCGAGTCGGCGAAACCCCTACCCGATGAGCTGGTGCAGGCCCCGGACCGCGAGTGCGTATCCGTCCACCCCGAAGCCGACGATGATGCCGGCCGCCACCGGTGAGATGTAGGAGCGGTGCCGGAATGCCTCGCGCCGGTGCACGTTCGAGATGTGCACCTCGATCACCGGGAGCTCCACGGCCTCGACCGCGTCGTGCAGCGCCACCGAAGTGTGGGTGTACGCGCCGGCGTTGAGCACGATCCCGATGTGCGTCCCGCGGGCCTCGTGGATCGCGTCGACGAGCACGCCCTCGTGGTTGGACTGCCGGAAGTCGACGTCGAGCCCCAACTCCCCCGCGGTCGTACGGCACAGTCGCTCGACGTCGGCCAGGGTGGCGGTCCCGTACACCTCGGGCCTACGGGTGCCGAGCAGGTTGAGGTTCGGGCCGTTGAGCACCAGTACCGACGCCATCGCACCATCCTGCCCGAGAACCGCGGAAGAGCAGGACCCGCGCCGTCGTTCCACCCCTGTGACCGATCAGGAGACCGCAGCCGTGCTCGACGCGGAGCGGGAGGCGACGCTGGCCCGGTCGGCGGGGCTGGCCCGGCAGGTCGCGGGGCTCGCCGAGGAACAGGCCCTGACCAGCCATGACGACGAGCACGATCCCGAGGGCGCCACCATTGCCTACGAGCGCGCCCGGTTGCAGGGGCTGATCGCCGGTGCCCGCCGCGACGTCGAGGCCCTCGACCACGCCGCCGAGCGACTTCGTGCAGGGACCTACGGAACCTGCACGGCATGCGGCGCACCGATCGGCGCCGCACGGCTCGAAGCGCTCCCCTGGGCCGAGACCTGCATCACGTGCTCGGGGCGGCGGCGACCTCCAGCGGGCGCAGGGGCCCGGTGAGACGGCCGCGCCGAGCGCTCACGAGCGCAAGCATCGTTCGTCCGCGCCGGGTCCCTGCGGTGACCGCGGCCCACGCCCCGATCCCGAACACCACGCAGATCACCACGACGAGCGATGACGGAAGGTGGGCGACGAGCTCTGGATACACCGCATAGTGCGTCAGGTAGATCGCGAGCGACGCGGCGGCGATCGCGCCCAGTGGCCGGACCGAGACCCGGGGAACCGGGATCCGCGGCGCCAGCAGCAGCAGCAGCAGCCCGCCCGTGACCACGGCCGCCCGAATGGGGTCGTCGAAGAAGCCGGGGACGAGCACGATGATCAGCCCCGCCGCGACGGCCCACCGGCCGGTGGTCTGGGCCCGGTGCACCACCCAGCCCAGCACGAACAACCAGAGCACCAGGTGCGTGCTCATCAGCCGGTCGGAGAACTCGTTACCCGGATCGGGGAAGGCCCTGCCCACGAGAGTGACCGCCAGCACCACCAGCGCGAACCGGAACGGATGCGCCCGCTCCAGGCGCCGGACGGCCGGGATCGCGAAGAGCGCCGCGAACAACAGCAGTGTCTGGGCGAGTGACTCGACGAACCAGTACCCCCAGACGGACGGATCGATGAAGGAGTTCACCAGCAGCGCGTTGGTGATGTGGATGTCGTCCTGGACCGTGGCCCGCCACGCGATCCACACCATGCTCAGGACAGCGATCCGGGCGGCGCTGCGCAGGATCGCCCGGCTGGGCGTCCCTGGCCCCCTCGCCGCGAGGGTGAACCGCGCGAACGTCCATCCCGCCACCCCGAACAGCAGATGGGCCCCTCCGAGCACCTGTGCGGGGCCGACGTGGGACCCCACGACGAGGACGATCGCGATCGCCCGCAGCACCACACCGGTCTCCATCGTCGGCCAGGCCCGTGGTGGCCGGCGATTGTGGGTGAACCGCCCGATGGGGGTGCTGTCCCAGCCGGCGGGCAGGTGACCCAGTACCCGGTGCAGCTCCACGGTCATCCGCACGTACGACAGCGAGTCGCCGCCCAGGCTCACGAACGTCGCGTCGTCGGATAGGTCCTGCATCGGGAACACCGTGCGGAACGCACCCCGGACCGGGTCCGGGCACGCCGGGCGCCCGCGGGCGGACGCGCCGGGGTGGGTCACGGACCGCGCGAGCGCCCCGTGGTCGATCTTCCCGTTCGGCCGGCGGGGGAACTCCTCGACCACGACCACCCGGACGCACCCCGGCGCGAGCGTGAGCCGCTCGGCGAGCACCCGCCGGACCTGCTCCGCATCGACCCCGCCGGTCACCGCGACCACGAGCCCGTCGTCGGATCCGGTCGCCGCCGCGGTGCAGCCCTCGTCAGCGAGCAGCCGTTCGACCCGTTCCAGGTCGATCCGCAGCCCGAAGGGTTTGATGAACCGGCTGCACCGCCCGACCACCTCGTAGAGCCCGTCCGGGCGGCGCCTGCCCAGGTCACCGGTGCGCAGTGCCGCCACCGTCCGCCCGCGGGCGAGGTCGGCGGGGCCGTATGCGTAGCCGAGCATGACGTTCGGGCCGCGGTAGACCAGCTCGCCCACGCCCGGCTGCTCGGCGGCGGACCCGACATAGACGGTCTCAGCGCCGACGGTCTCAGCGCCGACGGGCTCGATGTCGAACGAGCCCCCCGCGATCGGGACGCCGATGGCCGACGGGCTGCCCGCGGCCAGCTCGGGCGGCAGGTAGGCCATCCGGGCTGTTGCCTCGGTCTGGCCGTACATCACGAAGAACCGCCAGCCCCGCCGGGCTCCCAGCTCTGCGTAGCGGCGCACCGCCTGCGGAGCGAGCCGCCCACCGGCCTGGGTCATGTACCGCAGGTGTGGCAGCCGCTTGTCCGCGAGACCGACCAGGTCGAGCAGTTCGAAGGTGTACGGCACCCCGTGCAGGCTCGTCCCGCCATGGGCCTCGAAGATCGCCCAGAAGTCCGGGTCGATCACGGACCGGTCCGACAGCAGCAGTGCCGCACCACGCATGAGGTTGCTGTTGACCACCGACAGCCCGTAGCAGTAATGCATCGGCACCGACACGGCGGCACGGTCGGTGCTGCGGATGTCGAGGTAGTCCGCGATGGCCGCCGCGTTGGCCGTGACGGCGGCCGCGGAGAGCCGGACCAGCTTCGCGGAACCCGTCGAGCCCGAGGTCGACAGCAGCAGTGCGAGCTCGGGATGCAGCGTGTGCGCGGAGCCCGTTCGGCGCTGCTCGAGCCGCCAGTTCCCCCCTACGTCGGTGAACACGACATCCGGGTCGTAGGCGTCGACGAGTGCATCGAGCCCGGCGCGGTCCCCGCCGTCGGCCAACAGCACCGGATGCCCCCCGCGCAGCGCCGCGAGGTAGGCCACCAGTGGTTCGACGTCGTTGGACGCGCCGACCAGCACCAGCCGCCGCCCGGCCCCGAGCCGGGCCTGCATCTCCCCGACGCGGGCGTCGAGGGCGCGGTAGGTGACCTGCTCGCCGTCCGATGCCACCACGGCGAGCGCGTCGCCATGGAGGCCGAGGTCATCGACCCACGACACCCGGCCCACTTCGTAAGTCACCCTCGCATTAGATAAGGACAGGCTCTGCTAGCCAATACTGCATTAAGGTGGGATGTGTCCGAGAAGAGCGCACCCGACCCAACCATTAGGACATGCTAACCTCCGCCCGGCTCGCTCGGACACATCAGGAGGACGCCCCGTGTGGCACGCGCTCAGTAACCGATACGCCCGGAGGATGGCCGTTACGATCGCCGCGATCGGGCTGGCGGCGTCCCTGGTCGCATGCGGCTCGTCCGGGCCGACCCTCACGCTCTACAGCGCGCAGCACCAGGACCTCAGCCAGGCGTGGATCGACGGGTTCACGAAGGAGACGGGCATCCGGGTCGAGATGCGCCGCGGCGGCGACTTCGAGCTGGCCAACCAGATCCTCGCCGAGGGCGACGCCTCCCCCGCCGACGTGTTCATCACCGAGAACTCCCCGGCCCTGTCACTGCTCTCCAGCAAGGGCGCCCTCGCTCCGCTCGACAGCCCCACCCTCGCCCAGGTCCCGGCCCGCTTCAGCTCCGGCGCGGGCGACTGGGTGGGCATCGCCGCCCGGTCCACCGTCGTGATCTACAACCCCGCCCTCATCACTCCCGACCAGCTCCCGAAGTCGATCATGGAGTTGTCCGGGCCGCAGTGGAAGGACCGGATCGGCGTAGCCGCCGGTGGCGCCGACTTCCAGGCCATCGCGAGCGCGGTCTACGCGGTCAACGGCGACGCGGCGGCCGGACAGTGGCTCACCGGACTGAAAAAGAACGCGAAGATCTACCAGAACAACATCGCGATCATGAAAGCGGTCAACGCGGGCGAAGTCCCGGCAGGCGTCATCTACCACTATTACTGGTACAAGGACCGCGCCGAGTCCGGAATGGACAGCGCTAACACGCAGCTCGAGTTCTTCGACCGCAAGGATGCGGGCGCGTTCGTGTCCGTGTCCGGCGGCGGCGTGCTCCGATCGAGCAAGCACGCCGCCGACGCACAGCGCTTCGTCGCCTACATGAGCGGCAAGGCCGGTCAGCAGGTCCTCGCCGGCACCGACGCACTCGAGTACCCCGTCGGCAACGGCGTGGCGCCCAACCCCGCACTCAAGCCCTTCTCCGAACTCGACCCCCCCGCCATCGACCTGAACACGCTCAACGGACCGAAGGTGGTCGCCGAGATGCAGCGGGTCGGGTTGCTGTGATCCCACCCCGAATCCGGTCCCGATCCCGGACTCCGACCGGGCGGCGTCCCTACCCGGCGGCCCGCCTCGCCGCTGCCGTCGCGGTCGCCGCGCTGACGCTCATCCCGCTGTTCTACGTGCTGGCCTTCGTGATCACGGAGGGTCCGACGCAGGCTGCTGACCTGCTGCTGCGCCCGCGGGTCGGTGAGCTGCTGCGCAACACGACCGGGCTGGTCGTCGCAGGCTGCACCGCCAGCGCCGTGCTCGGCACCGGCGCGGCGTGGCTGGTGGAGCGCACCACCCTGCCCGGACGCCGGATGTGGACGGTGCTGATGGCGGCACCGCTCGCCGTACCCGCATTCGTCAACAGCTACGGCTGGGTGTCGGTGACCTCGGCCGTGCAGGGCTTCGGTGGGGCGGTACTGATCACGACCATGTCCTACTTCCCGCTGGTCTTCCTGCCTGTGGCCGCGGTACTGCGGGGAATCGACCCGGCGTTCGAGGACATGTCCAGGGCGCTGGGCAACGGCCCGTGGCGCACCTTCTTCCGGGTCGTGCTCCCGCAGTTGCGCCCGGCGTTGCTCGGCGGGGTGCTGCTGGTCGGGCTGCACCTGCTCGCAGAGTTCGGGGCGCTGCAGGCGCTGCGCTTCCCGACGTTCACCACCGCGATCTACGACCAGTTCGAGTCGACGTTCAACGGTCCCGCGTCGACGATGCTCGCCGGGGTGCTGGTGCTGGGCTGCCTGCTGCTGCTCATGGGGGAACTCCGCCTGATCGGCCGGGCGCGGGTCGCGCGGCTCGGCAGCGGCGCCTCCCGGACCGCGACGCCGCACCGGCTCGGCCCGCTCACCCCGTTCGCACTGACCGGGATGGCCATGCTGGCCGTGCTGGCGCTGGGCGTGCCGCTGGGCAGCCTGGGTCGCTGGCTCGCCGTCGGCAGTTCCACGGCCTTCCCGGTCGTCGCGCTGCTCACGACCACCCTCACCTCGATCGGGCTCGGCGTCGCCGCGGCCGCCGTGACCACCCTGCTCGCCGTCCCGGTCGCCTGGCTGTCGGTCCGCCATCCCGGCCGGGTGAGCCGGTTGTTGGAACGCAGCACCTACTTCGCGGGGTCGCTGCCCGGGATCGTCGTCGCACTGGCGCTGGTGACCCTGACGGTGGGCTACCTGCCGGCGCTCTACCAGACCACGGCGCTGCTGGTGGCGGCCTACGCCGTGCTGTTCATGCCACGCGCCATGGTCAGCCTGCGCGCCGCGCTCGCCCAGGTCCCGCCCGAGCTCGACGACTCCGCCAGGGCACTGGGCGCCGGACCCACCGCGGTGATGTGGCGGGTCACGCTGCCGCTGATCGCCCGTGGGCTCGGCGCGGGCACGGCGCTGGTCTTCCTCGCCGTGGTCACCGAGCTGACCGCGACGCTACTGCTGGCCCCCATCGGCACGGCGACACTGGCCACCGAGTTCTGGTCCAACAGCTACAGCCTCGCCTACGGCGCTGCCGCGCCGTACGCCCTTCTGATGATCCTGATCTCCGCGCCGGCGGCGTGGTTGCTCACCCGCGAGTCCCGAAGCGAGAGGCTGCCGGCATGAGCCAGACCAGCGTTCGGCTCCACGACCAGGCAGTCGACGCCGACGGGCTGCGCGTCTCGGCCGTGAGCAAGTCCTACGGCCCCACCCCGGTCCTGTGCGGCGTCGATCTCGCCGTCCCGGCCGGTGCCCTGACCGCAGTGCTGGGCCGGTCGGGATGCGGCAAGACCACCCTGCTGCGGCTCATCGCCGGGTTCGACCGCCCCGACGCCGGCACCGTCACCATCGACGGGCGTGAGGTCGCCGGGCCGGGCGGTGTGCTGCCGCCCGAGGACCGCCGGATCGGCTACGTCACCCAGGAAGGCAACC
>JBKJPD010000190.1:0-9237 GCA_046595345.1 Pseudonocardia sp. | reverse complement strand
GCACCGGTTCCGCGGCTCGGCCTGAAGACGACACGCCGCCACGCATCGGTACAGTCGGTGCACCCCCGATCGGGCTACCGGCGGATAGGGTGAGGTGTCAGGCCCGATCCACAGATCACCGCACTTCAGGGGGCAACCGCATGGGCGATGCGACGGCACCGGTGCAGCGCGGAACCCGGCTGTCCCGCAGCGCCCGGCGAGCACAGTTGCTCGTCGCCGCGCGCGATGTCTTTGCCGCACAGGGTTATCACGCGGCTGCCATGGACGACATCGCGGAGAAGGCGGGCGTCAGCAAGCCGGTGCTCTACCAGCACTTCCCCGGCAAGCTCGAGCTCTACCGGGCCCTGCTGACGACCTACGCCGACGAGTTGGTCGAGCGCGTGCAGAAGGCGATCGGTGCCACTGCCAATAACGAGCAGCGGGTCGCGGCGGCCGTCTCTGCGTACTTCGACTTCGTCGCGGGCGAGGGCCAGGCCTACCGCCTCGTGTTCGAGTCCGACCTGCGCGGCGAACCCGAGGCTGCGGCCGTGGTGGACGGCGCGCTCACCCGGTGTATCGACACCGTCGCATCCGCGGTCACCACCGACGCGGGCCTCGACACCCAGCGCGCCCGCCTGCTCGCGGTCGGCCTCGTCGGGCTCAGCCAGGTGGCGGCGCAATACTGGCTCGACTCCGACCAGTCCGTGCCCCGCGACGAGGCCGTGGCGCTGATGTCCAGCCTGGCCTGGCGCGGCCTCGCCGGATTCCCGCTCATTCACGACTGATCGGCATTCAGCGGCATTTCGTGGACCGAACGGCCTATGTGAAATATGTTCACATCAACTCTACTGGGCCGAATCGGTGAACCTCGCGTACATACCAAACCGAATCATCGCAGCTTGCGAAAATATAAGTGCCGAAGGCTTCCGACTTCCGGTGCAGCGTTTCGGAGACGCTCCCGCTCCGGCGGGCCCCGCCCCCCGCCGATCGCGCGCGCCCCGCGCGCGCGATAAAGGATGGACAATGTCTGAGTCCCCGACGTCGCGGGGCGCCCCGCGCCGCCGACGCCGTACCGCCACCGCGATGCTCATCGCCGGTGCAACGCTCGCGGCCACCGCATTGGCGCTGGTCCCGGGCACCGCCTCCGCGTCCAGCCACCGTGAGGCACCGCTCATCGCCGCGGACCCTTCGGCCGACAACACCGATGTCTACGCCTTCGTCAGCCCTGACAAACCGGACACGGTGACGTTTGTGGCCAACTGGTTCCCGTTCGAGGAACCCAATGGCGGCCCGAACTTCTACCCGTGGGCCACCGACACCCACCATGACATCAACATCGACTCCAACGGTGACGGCAAGGCCGACATCACCTACCGGTGGGACTTCACGACCGAAGACAAGCGCGGCACGAACACGTTCCTCTACAACAACGGTGCGGTGAACAACCTGACTGACAAGACACTGCTGTTCAAGCAGTACTACACCCTCACCGAGATCAAGGACGGCAAGAAGGGCGAGATCATCGCCAAGGGCCAGGTGGCCCCGTCGAACACCGGCCCCAAGTCCTTCCCGAACTACGCGGCGGTTCGCTCCCAGGCGATCAGCAAGGTCGAGGGCGGTGGGCAGCAGTTGGTCACCCAGGCCGAGGACCCGTTCTTCCTCGACCTCCGGGTGTTCGACCTGCTCTACGGCGGCAATCTGTCCGAGGTCGGGAAGGACACCCTCGCCGGGTACAACGTCAACTCGATCGTGCTGCAGGTGCCGATCAAGGATGTCGTGCTGAAGAACGAGCCCGAACGCAACCCCGTGATCGGCGTGTGGAGCGCCACCGAGCGGCGCTCGCTGCTGCTGCTGCCCCAGCCGGCCGGCCCGCGCGTCACCGGCCCGTACGTGCAGGTGTCCCGTCTGGGCAACCCGCTGGTGAACGAGCTCGTGTTGCCGTCCGGCCTGAAGGACACCTTCAACGCGATCAGTCCGGACAAGGACGCCGGCATCCCGGCGGTCGTCAAGCGGGTCACCGACCCGGAGGTGCCCAAGCTGGTACAGGGCATCTACGGCATCCCCGCGCCGAAGGCCCCGCGTAACGACCTGGTCGAGATCTTCCTGACCGGTATCGCGAAGAACGCGCCGACGCTGGACGGCAGCAAGCCGCCGATCCAGGCAGACCTGAACTCGCAGGTGCTCAACAAGGACGCGGACGCGAAGAAGTTCCGCCCCTCGGAGATGATGCGGCTCAACACCTCCATCAAGAAGCCGACCACCCCGGACGGCAAGCCGAGCCGCCTCGGCGTCCTCGGTGGCGACCTCCAGGGCTACCCGAACGGCCGCCGGCTCGCCGACGACGTCGTCGACATCACCATCCAGGCGGCGGAGGGCGCTGCCGTGAGCGGGATCGTTGCTCCGCTGGCCAAGGGCGACGGCGTCAACGCCAACGACAAGCCGTTCGAGGCGAAGTTCCCCTACATCGCACTGCCGAACAACAAGAATGTGAACGACAAGGTCAACGGTCAGGACGCGATCCCGCCGGTGACCACGCCGGGTTCCGGCCCGTCGCTGCCGGCCCCGTCGGTGATCACCGGGCTCGCCGCGCTGGCGCTGCTCGGTGGCGGCCTCGCGATGGCCGTCCGTGGTCGTCGCAGGGAGGTGCCGTCCGCCGCCTGATCGGCGAACGACGTACCTGAACAGCACACGTGCCGCTGCCCCGGGATCCCGGGGCAGCGGCACGTCGTTCGTGGTGGGTCAGGCCTGTCACAGACGGTCAGGTCTGGGCCGCGACCGCCCGGTTCACCAGCGCGCTGATCCGCCCGGCCACCCCGCCGACCCGCTCGACGGGCAGCATGTGCCCCGCCTCCGGGAAGATCGTCAACGCCGCGGAGGGCAGGGCCCCGACGATGCGACGCGACGCACCCACCGGCGTCAGCCGGTCGCGGGAGCCGACCAGCACCGTGGTGGGGATCGCCGTGAACGCCGCCAGCGCGGCGTCACGATCATGCGCTTCCAGCGTCGGCCGGAAACCGGACACGGTGAGCGGTCGGCACCCCGCCACCGCCTCGGAGGTGATCCGGACCGCCTCCGAGGCCGCCCCCGGCCCGAGCAGCAGCCAGCGCATCGCAGGCCCGAGGTAGCGCGGGTTGCCCACCGTGGAGCGGGTCGCCCACCGGCGCGACCCGTAGATCCGCCGCTCGACATGCTGGACCAGCGCCAGCGGCCGGGGTGGCAGCCCGAACGTGATGTCCGCGAGCCCGCCGCTCGCAGTGGCGACGAGCGCTATCCCGGCCACCCGCTCGAACAGCCCGGAGTGCCGCTGCGCGAGCGCCATCACCGTCATGCCACCCATCGAGTGCCCGGCGAACACCAGCGGGCCCTCCGGTGCGGTCGCGGCGAGCACCACGGCCAGATCATCAGCAAGCTGCTCCAGCGTCATCGTCGACGGGTCGACCGCCGCCGAACGCCCGTGCCCGCGATGGTCGTAGCGGACCACCCTGACCGGCGCCCGGCCCCCGATCAGCGCCCGGGCGACCGGGCCCCAGGTGCGGGAGTCAAGGGTCCAGCCGTGGGCCAGCAGCACCGTGATCGGTGCGGTGTCCGGACCGTCGATCTCGACGTGCAGGGCGACCCCGTCCGCGCCCGCAACAGATCGGGCCATCAGATCAGGTTCGCCTTCCGCCAGAGGATCTCGCTGAGCCCACCTATCATGCCCTGCTCGCGCAGGAACGGCACGAGCTTGCGGGCCGACCAGCGCAGCGTCTCCTGGTGGTGCGGGTTGGCCTGCGCGGCCGCGTACCCGACCTTCGGGTCGATGCCGACGCAGGCGTAGACGTCGCGGTGGATGAGGTTGCGGGCCACGACGAAGGCGATCACCGCGGTGAGCTGCCTCCCGATGCTGCGTCGCACGGCGTTGCTCCTCGGCATGATCCGCATCAGCTCCTCGCGGGCGTAGCGGACGTGCCGGGCCTCCTCCGTCACATGGATCTTGTTGACCATCCGGACGAGCGGCTGCACCGACTCGTCGCGCATCGCCTCGCGCTGTATCTGGTCGAGGATCTCCTCGACGAACAGCGTGCCGGCGAACATCGCGGGCCCGGCGGCGATGGTCTTGAACAACCGGCCGGCCTGGTGGACGATGCCGCGCGGCCGGTAGTCCGGCACCCCGCAGCGCTCGGTCATCTTCGCGAACATGATCGAGTGCCGGCACTCGTCGGCGATCTCGACGAGTGCGTACTGGATGTGCCGACGGCGCGGGTCGCGATCATAGGAGTACCGCAGCAGCATCTGCATGAGGATCATCTCGAACCACAGGCCGATGCGGGCGATACTGCACAGTTCGTGCATCGACAGCGTGCGCTTCTGCTCGTCGGTGAGGCCGTCCCACAGTTCGGTGCCGTAGAGCGAGACGCGGTGCTCGGGCATGCCCCAGGCGTCGTCGACGAGCGGGGCCGCCCAGTCGATGTCGATGTTCGGCTCGTAGGAGTGGTCCAGCGACGAGCGGAGCAGCCGCTCGGCAGTGACCTCCCGGGCCGGGACGATCTTCGTCGGCGAGCTCATCGGGTATTCCTTTGCGAGGTGGTGGCGGTTGTGTCGCGACCGCTGAGCCTGCGGACGAGGCCCGCGGCGATGGGCGAGGCGTCGAAGTGCCCTGCCGCGGCGCGCTTGCGGATGCGGCGGGCCACCGCCGAGCCGACGATGCCGGGAAGGTGCTTGCCCGCCCACAGCTCCAGAGCCCCGCCCCGGGTACCCGCGGTGTCACGCGGCGGCTTCGCGGCGGTCAGGGCGCGGACCACCGTGCCGACGATGTCCTCGACCTCCTCGCGGCGCACCTGCCCCTCCAGTGCCAGCCCGACCTCGCGGCCCGCGTCGTGGATGGGCGTACGGACGTAACCGGGGTAGACCGTGGTGACGTGCAACTCGGAGCCGTACTCCACCCGCAGGGCGTCGGCGTATGCCGTCATCGCGCGTTTGGCGACGCTGTAGGCCGAGACGAACGGCAGCGTCAGGTAGGCGAGCTCGCTGGAGACGAAGACGACGCGGGCCTTGTGCCGCTGATCGGGCGCCGCACGCCCGGCGAGCAGGGCGGGCATCGCGGCCGCGGTGACGCGCCACGCGCCGAGCAGGTTGACGTCGATGACGCGGAACGCGTCGGGGTGCAGCGGGCCACCCGCATCGTTGGGGGTGCCGATCCCCGCGAAATGGACGACGGCGTCGAGCCCCCCGAGTCGCTCGACCGCGTCGGCGACGGCGAGGTCGACCGCGGCGTCGTCGGTGATGTCGCAGGCGATGATGTGCTCGCCCACCACCCGGTCCAGCCCCACGACCTGGACACCCTGCTCACGCAGGCGGGTCATCGTCGGGGCGCCCAACCCGCCGGCGGCACCGGTGAGGAGCACCCGGTCACCGGCGGAGATGCCGGACGATGTCGAACCTGCCATCGGTCAACCCCTCATCAGTACTTGCTGTTACCGTCGGTAACTGTTACCACTGGTACCGTGCTCTCCGACAAGCCTCCTGTCAAGCCCATCGACCGCCGGAACCGGCCCGACCACCAGCAACGCAGGACCGAGCGGCGGGCCGAGATGGTCCTGGCCGCGATGGACGCGGTCCGCGCCCATGGCCCGGGGGTGTCGGTCGCCGAGATCGCCGCCGTCGCGGGCATCACGAAACCGGTGCTCTACCGCCAGTTCACCGACCGCGCCGACCTGCAGCGCGCCGTCGGCCAGCAGGCCGCCGCACTCCTGATGGCCCGTATCGCGCCGGAACTCGACTTCGAACGGGAGCCGGTGGACCTCATCCGCGGCGTCGTCGACGCGTTCCTCGCGGGGATCGAGAAGGAGCCGGAACTCTGGCGCTTCGTGGTGCACCACCCGATCGAGCGCGCCACGGGAGCCGAGGTCGTCGCGGACGTCCGCGAAGACATCGCACGTCTGCTGGCCACCATCATCGGGGAGCGGCTACGCGGGCTCGGCCTCGATTCGGGCGGTGCGGAGGCGTGGGCCCAGGGACTGGTCGGCATGGTGCAGAGCGCGGGCGACTGGTGGCTGGAGCGCCGCACCATGAGCCGCGCCGCGCTCACCGACTACCTGACCACGCTGATCTGGGGAGGGATGTCCGGGGTATTGGGGCCGGCCGACGACGCCGTCGAGCCGCTGCGCCTCGTCACGGCGACCGACCGAACGGGAGACACCCATGGATGACGAGCACGACGACGGTTACACCGGCCCCGCGATACTGACGGTGGACGGCCGGGACATCCCGGTCCGGGTCGTACTGGATTCCCGCCACGAGCCCCACGACGGCAGGCTGCACTGGTTCGGGCGACTCATCCTGGCCGGCGACGCCACGTCCTCGCTGCTCAGCGCACTGACCGCGCCGACGAGCCGGGTCGAGATCCGCACCGATGGCGGCCGGGCGGACGCGCGTATCGGCGACCTGGACCCCTGGGGCCGCTATCGGATCACCGGCGTCGGCACGCCCCCCTTCGCCAGGGAGGGCCTACTCATCACGGAGGATTGAACCCGCGATCGAGCCCCCACGCATGCCTCTCCTGCACCACCGATCCGGCAACAGACGTGTCGGCGATCGGTGAGGCGGCCCGTCCCCGGACGGACCAGCGCGTCGTTCGACTGGTCCGGCCGGGGTGAGCGGCCGCTCAGCCGATGGCGAAGCCGACCTTGCGGCCCTCGTCGGGGGTGATCTCGACGTAGGAGATCTGCGCGGAGCGGATCACGTACCGACGACCCTTCTCGTCGGTGAGCCGCAGCAGACCGTCGCCGCCGGTCAGTGCCTCGTCGATCAGCTTCTGGACCTCGTCCGCGGCCTGGTCGCTGGACACCACGATCTCGCGCGCGCTCTCCGCGATGCCGATCTTGACCTCCACGGGGAAACCTCCCTGGTCGTGACGTTTACTGCCGGGTCTAACTACCGAGCCCAGGCTAGTCGAGCGGTCGCGATCCGGCCGCGATGGGCCGTACGCCCTAGGCGAACCGGTTGTTCAATTGAGGCCGAGCCGGGCCATCCGCTTGCCGTGGTTGGACTGCAGCCGCTTCAGCAGTGCCGCGATTCCCAGGAGGTCGCCGGAGCCGGAGACGATGAACTCGGCGAGCTCGTCGCGCTCGGCAACAATGTGCTGGGCCTGGGTGACAGCCTCGCCGAGCAGCCTGCGTCCCCACAGTGTGAGCCGGTCGTGCACCTGCCTGCCGCTCCCGCACGCCGCCCTGACCTCACGCTCGGCGAACGCGCTGTGGCCGGTGTCGGCGAGCACCCGCTGCACCAACTCGCCCGTGGGACCCGGGAGCCAGCCCGCGATCTCACGGTAGAAGTCGGCGGCCAGCCCGTCACCCACGTAGGCCTTGACCAGCGACTCCAGCCAGCTCCGGGGCGCCGTGGACGCGTGGTACGCGTTGAGCGGGCCGACGAACGGGCGCATCGCCTCCTCGACCGGCACCCCCAACCCCGCCAGGTGTTCCTCGAGAAGCCGGAAGTGACCGATCTCGGCGGCGGCCATCACCGAGAGTGCGGCGCGACCGCTCATCGTCGGCGCTGCCCTGGCGTCCTCGGCCAGCCGGTCGAAGGCGGACAGCTCCCCGTAGGCCAGCACGCCCAACAGGTCGACGGTTGCCCGCGCCGTTCCGGCGGGATCCGCCGCCCGCTCAGTCACCATTGGCAGTCAGGGGCTTCGGCGCCGCTGCGCGGCCGCGTGACCCCGTCCCCCTTCCACTCCCGAACGTGCGGACCGGCCGAGCCTAGCTGTGGCCCTCGCGTCGGCGGCCACGCATCGGTCCAGGTGAAGCCCGGCGAGCCGGGGCAGCCGCCGCGCACCTCGATCCGGTCGTCGAAGTCGAATCCCGGGCGGAGTCCGGCTCCGGGCGGCGGATGGTGAATGCGACGGCGGGATGCTCCTCGCCGGTCACCTGACGTGGGCGTTCCGATGGATTCTCAGTGTGCCCTCCCCGTCAAGGTCCGCCGCTCCGTCGGCTGCCGCGGCCGGCCGGCCGGAAAGCGTGTTTTCAGATCGCGCAGACACATTGCGGCAGATGTCACGTCGACGAGCCGTGGCGCCACAGCCCGTGTGCGGCCTGGACCGGGTAGTATGTCGCACAGCGCAGCGCCCGCTGTCACTGTTCTGGGTGCGCGCACACCGCGGTGCAGGCTGGCACTCCCCGATCTAGGGATGTGACAGCGAGCCCGCAACGACCTGGTGCGTGCAGCGCCGTGTCGGCTCTCCCACCCAGGCGCTCCGTCACCACGACGAACGCCGGTGGTCGACGAGCCGTCCCCGGGCTCCTGTGCGCGGAGAGAGGCGACCATCCTGTCCGTACAGAACGACACATCCCCCGAGAACTCCACCGAGGCCGACGACATCGTCGAGGCGCATCCCCTACAGGCCGGCGCACCGGTCAAGGCGCAGTCCCCCACTTTCACCGAGCTTGGCGTCCGCCCCGAGATCGTCAAGGCGCTGGCCGAGGCCGGCATCGTGCGCACCTTCGCCATCCAAGAGCTCACGCTCCCGCTGGCCCTCGCAGGCGATGACATCATCGGCCAGGCCCGCACCGGAATGGGCAAGACCCTCGGCTTCGGAGTCCCGCTGTTGCAGCGCGTCGTCCCGCCGTCGGAGCAGCCGGCCGCCACCGCCGACGGCGACACCGCCGACCGCACCCGTGACGTGCCGCAGGCACTCGTCGTCGTGCCCACCCGCGAATTGTGCGTGCAGGTCGCCAAGGACATCGCCGACGCAGGCCGCCACCTCGGCGTCCGCGTCATCGCCATCTACGGCGGGCGGGCCTACGAGCCGCAGCTGACCGCGCTCCGCAAGGGCGTCGACATCGTCGTGGGTACCCCCGGCCGCCTGCTCGATCTCGCCGAGCAGCGGCACCTCGTGCTCGGCCGCGTCAAGGCCCTGGTGCTCGACGAGGCCGACGAGATGCTCGACCTCGGCTTCCTGCCCGACGTCGAGCGGATCCTCGAGCAGACGCCGACCGAGCGCCAGACGATGCTGTTCTCCGCCACCATGCCGAGCCCGGTCGTGACGCTCGCCCGCCGGTTTATGAAGCAGCCGACGCACATCCGCGCGGAGGAGCCGGACGAGAACCGCACGGTCCCCAACACGAAGATCTTCGTCTACCGCGCCCACGCCATGGACAAGGGCGAGGTCCTCGCCCGCATCCTGCAGGCCGAGGGCCGCGGCCTGACGATGGTGTTCTGCCGCACCAAGCGGACCTGCGACAAGGTCGCCCTCGAGCTCGAGGAGCGCGGCTTCGCGGCCGC
>JBKJPD010000054.1:0-11233 GCA_046595345.1 Pseudonocardia sp. | reverse complement strand
GATCGATAAGAAGCCGGTAACAACTCGGGAACAAAGAGCGCGAGGATTGGGTGGATGGACACTGATAACGACACCAGGCTTCGACAGGGCGCAGTTTCCGCGCCCGTATCTGCTTGCAGGAGGCACGAGATGACACAGCGAGTAATCGACCTATCTCTCCCTATCGGGCTCGGGACCGAAGATGACCCGATGTCCATGGCGACCTCGTACATCGGCACACCGGACCATATCGGCACCCATGTCGACTCCTTTTTCCACGTGAAGTCTGACGGGCTGAAAATTGGGGAGATGCCCCTGGAGCTGTTTTTTGGTAAGGCCGTCTGCTCTGACCTCACCTACATACCTGATCTGAGCCACAAGCGGCACTACCCGAACCCGGAGGTCCCAAGGCCCTGGAGGAGGGTGCACGTCTGGGCGCGGCAGATCAGCGAGGCCGTGATCGGCCTGCTCGTCGGCGGGCTGGCCTACGCCGCCCTCGAGATGTTCGACGCCCGCGGGGCGCAGCCCGCCGCGGCGGTGGCCCGATGACCGCCGCCACCGACGAGATCAGCGCGCTGCCGGCCACCGAGCTGGTGCGCGCCGTGCGGGCCGGGGAGCTGTCCCCCGTCGAGGTCTGCGAGGCCGCGCTGACGCGCGTCGCCGAGCTCGACGGCTCGCTGCACGCCTTCTGCGAGCTGACCGCCGAGCTGGCCCGCGCCCAGGCCCGCGAAGTCGCCGACGCGCTCGCCCGCGGTGACGAGGTGGGCCCGCTGGCCGGCGTCCCGATCGCGGTCAAGGACCTCATCGCCACGGCGGGGATCCCCACCCGGTGCGGGTCCCCGGCCTACCGCGACTTCGTTCCCGACGAGGACGACGTGGTGGTGGAGCGGGTCCGGGCCGCGGGGGCGGTGATTCTGGGCAAGACCACGGTGCCGGAGTTCGGCTACAGCGGCGTGGGCCACAGCCCGATCTCCGAGACCGCCCGCAACCCGTGGAACCCGGCCATGACGCCCGGTGGCTCCAGCGCGGGTTCCGGAGTCGCGGTCGCGACGGGGATGGCCCCGCTCGCGCTGGGCAGCGACGGCGGCGGCTCGATCCGCATCCCCGCCGCGCACTGCGGGATCTACGGGTTCAAGGCCTCGATGGGCCGCGTCCCGGCCTACCCCGGCTGCCGCGACGAGCGCTACCCGGGCATCTCCAGCTGGGAGAGCCTCGAGCACATCGGACCGATGACCCGCACCGTCGACGACGCCGCACTGCTCATGTCGGTGCTCGCCGGGCCCGATCCGCGCGACCGGCACTCGCTGCCCGCGGGCGACGTCGACTGGCTCGGTGCGCCGCGCGGAGGGATCCGCGGGCTGCGGGTCGCGTTCAGCGCGGACTTGGGCTACCTCGCCGTCGACCCGCAGGTGCGCGAGATCGCCACCCGCGCGGCCGGGGTCTTCGCCACCGAGCTCGGCTGCGACGTCACCGCCGTCGACCCCGGCTGGGACGACCCCTACCAGGCGTTCTGGTCGCTGGTCGTCAACGACACCGACCTGACCGGGATGCGCGCAATGGTCGAGACGCACGGCGCGCAGATGTCGCCGCACCTGGTGGACATGATCACCCGGAACTGGACGGCCGCGGAGCTCACCGACGGCCAGACCGCCCGCAAGCGGCTGGTCAACCGGATGTGGCGGTTCATGGCCGACTACGACCTGCTGATCACCCCGACGCTCACCGTGGCGCCGTTCCCGGTGCACATGCAGGGCCCGGAACGGGTCGACGGCCGCATGGTCGCGTCGACGTCGTGGCTGGGTTTCACGTTCCCCCTCAACATGACGGGCCAACCGGCGGCGAGCGTGCCCGCGGGCTTCACCCGGGAAGGGCTCCCCGTGGGCCTGCAGATCGTCGGACGCCACCTCGCCGACGCCGACGTGCTGCGCGCGTCCGCGGCCTATGAGCAGGCCGCGCCGTGGGCCGACCGCTGGCCGAGCGCCGGGGGCGGCTCGTGAGCGGGCTCGGCGGGCTGAACCCGTCGCCCGGTGCGCTGGTGCTCGGCCTGGTGCAGTCGCAGGTGCCGGTCGTCACCGAGCCAGGACACCTGATGGACGCGGCCGCGAGGATCGCGGCGACCGTCCGGGGGGCCAAGGAGGGGATGGCGACCCTGGACCTGCTCGTGTTCCCCGAGTACAGCCTCAACGGGCTCAACCCCACGAGCTGGATGGACGACCGGCTGCTGTGCGACCTCGACGGCCCGGAGATCGCGCTGCTGCGCGCGGCGTGCGCGGACGCCGGGGTCTGGGGCTGCTTCTCACTGATGGAGCGCAACGCCGAGGGGGCGCCGTTCAACAGCGGGGTGATCGTCGACGCCGCCGGGGAGATCGCGCTCTACTACCGCAAGATGCACCCCTGGGTGCCGCTCGAACCGTGGCAGCCCGGCGACCTGGGGATCCCGGTGTGCGACGGCCCGGCGGGCTCGCGGCTGTCGCTGATCATCTGTCACGACGGGATGCTGCCGGAGATGGCCCGCGAGGCTGCCTACAAGGGCGCCAATGTCATCCTGCGCACGGCCGGCTACACCTACCCCATCCAGCACTCGTGGCGCATCACCAACCAGGCCAACGCGTTCTCCAACCTGGCCTACACCGCCTCGGTCTGCCTCGCCGGGGCCGACGCCACCGGTATCGCGTCGCAGGGCGAGGCGATGGTCTGCGACATCGACGGCACCGTGCTGGAACAGGGCGACGGGGTGGCCGACCGGATCGTCACCGCCGAGGTCGTGCCCTCGCGCGCGGACGACGCCCGGCGCCGGTGGGGGGTGGAGAACAACATCTACCAGCTCGGGCACCGCGGCTACGTCGCCGTCGAGGGCGGCGCCCGGGACTGCCCGTACACATTCATGCAGGACCTGGTCGCGGGCCGCTACCGGCTGCCGTGGGAGGACGAGGTCGAGGTCACCGACGGCACCGGGGTCGGGTTCGCGAAGCCGGGTGCGGTGCGGGCGAGCCGGCCCGAGGAGCGCTGATGGCCGACCTCGTCCTGACCGGCGCGTCGATACCGGGTTCGGCGACACGGTGCTGCCCGGCATGATCGAACCGCACCTGACGCCGGGGGCGCGGCTGCTTGCCGAGCGGGAGCTGGCCGAGTCCCTCGCGGTGTCGCGGGGCTCGGTCCGCGACGCCCTGGGTCACCTGCAGAGCAAGAGCCTCGTCGAGCGGGTGCACGGCCGCGGCGCCATCGTCGCGCTGTCGCCGCCGCAGGTCGCCGAGCTCTACACCGGGCTCGCCGCCAGCGAGAAGGAGCTCACCGACGTCACGGAGTTGCGCGCGGTGGTCGAGCCGCGGATCGCCGAGTTCGCCGCCCTGCGGGCCACCGCCGCGGACCTGCTGAAACTGGAGGAGATCCTGCACAGCTCGCACGAGGGGCTCACCACAGCCGACCCGGTGCGCCTGGACATCGAGTTCCACTCAGCGCTGGCGCGGGCCAGCCAGAACCCGCTGCTGGCCACCGTCAACACGGTGGCGTGTTCGTGGACCGGTGACGTGCGCCGCCGCTCACACACCACCCGCCGGGCCCGACGGATCTCCCTCGACGGGCACCGGGCGATCTACGCGGCCGTGCTGGCCCGCGACGGCGTCGCGGCCGCCGCGGCCATGACCGCGCACCTCACCGACGTCGCGGCGCTGACCCGCGCCGCCACCGACCAGGAAAGAAGTGCCTGATGACCACCAGGACGGACACCCACCGGATCGAGCAGGCTCTGCGCCACCTCCCGCCGGTGCAGGCCGGCAGCGGCGTCACGGGTGGGGTGCACCACCTCCCGGCCATCCAACAGAACGTGACGTGGGGGTGGTTGCCGTCGGGCCGGGACCAACCGGTGGGGCAGCTGGCTCCCGGGGACGTGGTGTGCATCGACACGATCAGCCACGAGGGCCTGATGGGTGACCAGGGCAACGATCCCGGCGTCGACGGCCCGCACGTGGTGACCGGGCCGATCGCGGTGATCGGCGCGCGGCCCGGCGACGTCGTGAAAGGCGTGCACGGATCGATCCGCACGGCGGACTTCCGATGACGGCGGCGCAGGTCGCGTCCTGCCCGCCGGCCCCGGACGGGCTGCTGGACGCCTTCTGGGCCTACGACCGGGCGCTACTGGCTAACGACACCACCACGCTGGCCGAGCTGTTCGCACCCGGCGCCGACACCCTGCGCGCCGACCCGGCCGGGGTGCTGGTCGGGCACGACCGGATCACCGCGTTCCGGGCCGGGCGCACGGGCGTCCCGACCCGCCGGGTGACCCGCGTGCATGTCCGGTCGCTCGGACCCGGCGCGGCCGTCGTCATCGCCGAGACGCAGACCCCGAACGGAGCCGGCGGCGGCCTGCAGACCCAGGTGTGGGAGGCGGTCGGGGGCCGCTGGCGGGTCTGCGCCGCGCACGTCACCCCGTCCCCGGCCCCGCCCCCGGCCGCGCCGGCGCTGGACCGGACCGTGTGGCGGGTGCTCGGCGACCCGCTGCTGCCCGGCGCCCCGGGCGGGCGCCTGAGCGGGCACACCGTCGCGGTGAAGGACCTGTTCGCCGTCCGCGGCCACCCGGTCGGCGCCGGCAACCCCACCTGGCTCGCGGGCGCGCCCGTCGCCGAGGAGCACGCGTCGGCGGTGTCGGCGCTGCTCGGGGCCGGGGCCGCGGTGGCCGGGATCGCCCGCACCGACGAGTTCGCCTACAGCCTCGCCGGCACCAACGCCCACCACGGCGCACCGCCCAACCCGGCTGCCCCTGGCCGTATCCCCGGCGGGTCGAGCAGCGGTCCGGCGAGCGCGGTGTCCACCGGCCAGGCCGACATCGGCCTGGGCACCGACACGGCCGGATCGATTCGGGTTCCCGCGTCCTACCAGGGCCTTTTCGGGCTGCGCAGCACCCACGGCCTCGTCGACGGCACCGGCCTGCTGGCACTGGCACCGAGCTTCGACGCGGTCGGCTGGCTGACCCGCGACGCCGCCACCCTCGCGGCGGTCACCGCCGCCCTGCTCCCGGCCACCAGGCTGGCACCGCTCACCCGCGGCCTCGTCATCCCCGCCGTGACGGCGCTCGCCGAGGAGCATGTCCGCGCCGCGTTCACCGCGGCTGTGTCGCGCCTGGTCGACGGCGGGGTGCTGGCGTCTGTCGACACCGCGGCCATCGATCCGGCCGAACTGCAGGGGTGGTGCACCGCGTTCCGCACCGTGCAGGGCTTCGAGTCCTGGGCGCTGCATGGCAGCTGGATCACCGGGCATCCCGGCGCGCTCGGCCCCGACGTCTCGGCCCGGTTCGCCGCCGCCTCCCTGATCGACGCGCCGGCGGCCGCCGCGGCCCGCCGGACCGTGGACAGCGCCGGGGTGGCGCTGCGGGCGCTGCTGGTGCCCGGCACCGTCCTGCTGCTGCCCAGCACACCCTCGGTCGCGCCCCTGCGGGACACCCCTGCGGGCCCCACGATCGAGCAGGCCAGGGTGACCACCCTGCAGCTGACGTGCCTGGCCGGTCTCGCGGGCGCCCCGGCGATCTCCATGCCGCTCATGTGGGTGGACGGCGGGCCGGTCGGGGTCTCAGGACTGGCGGCACCCGGCACCGACCGTGACCTCACCGATCTGGCCGTGAGGGCGACAGGCGGCGGTGATGTCCAGGGAGGTCGTTGACGGGGAGGTCGCAGGTAGGACAAGGTCGTGTTCTCACCCACACCCTCAGACGAGGTCGTCACCCGGTCGTTGATCCGTCCTCCGATGTTCGCGCCACCCGCGCGGCGAGCGCTCAGGCGGTGATTCCATAGTGCGCGATCTTGCGGTAGAGCGTCGAGCGGGCCACCCCCAGCGCCGCGGCTGCAGCCGTGCGGTTCCCGTCGCACTCGCGCAGCGCCACCACGATCGCGTCGCGCTCGGCCTGGTCGACCGGGCGCAGTGCGCCCCGCGGCGCGCTTTGGCAGGACTCGGGCAGATCGCTGACCTGTACCACGCCCACCGGATGCCGGCGTAACGCCGTGTCCAGTGTGTCCCGCAACTCCCGCACGTTGCCCGGCCATCCGTGGCGGGCGAGTGTGCGCAGCGCCTCCGCGGACAGCCGTGTGTCGTGACCGGGTGCCAGGTCGGCCAGCAGGTCCGTCACCAGCGACGACAGGTCCCCCGACCGGTTCCGCAGCGGCGGCACCGTCACCGAGCGCCGGAACCCGGCGAGCATGTCGGTGACTGCGGCCCCGCACCGCGCGCGGTTCACGGCGGTCGCCGCGAGCCGTGCCCGGGACGTGCGCAGCGCACCGGGCAGCCCGGGAGGGACGCCGTCCCATCGGTCGACGTCGCTCAGCACGACCAGCGGCGACGGCCCGGAACGCCGGATGCGCGCCGCTGGATCTCCGCCGGTGTCGGCGGGCCCGATCTCGACGACGTGTCCCGGCCCGTGCAACGCGCGATCGAGGTCGGCGAGCAGTCGGCGGCGGCCGCTGCCGGTCTCACCGACGACCAGCAGTGGCGTCCGTGCCCGGAGTGCGTCGGCCGCCGCCGTCCACGCCACGCGCCAGGCGGGGCTGGTGCTCGCCGGCTCCGGCACCGGTCGGTGGTCCGGCACTCCCCGGGACATCGCGACTCCGTCGGCCTCCCGCAACACCGAGATCACCGCGACCAGCCCGGCGGCCGTGCTGCCGACTGCGACCGCGGTGCCGCGCATCCGGACCCGAACTCCTGAGGGCAGGTCCAGACGGTCGTCGACGTCGGGCCCGCGGAGCATGCGGAACCGCGCGTGGTCCTGGAGCGAGGCGAGGTCGCCCGGATCCAACATTGTCCGCAGCACGGTGTTCGCCAGCACCATCCGTCGGCCCACCGCGAGCACCGCTCGTCGGGAGCGGCCATCGACCCGGGTGTAGAGGTCGAACACCGCCTGCTGGCCCGTGTCCCGGTCGTGCAGCAGCGCGTCCTGTATCCGGGCGGCTGCCGACGCGACCAACGAGTGCAGGATCGGCGAGGAGTGTTCGGCCCGGCAGCTGACGTCGAGCACGCCTTCGATCCGTCCGGTGAACGGGTCGCGCACCGGGGCGCCGGCGCAGGCGTAGGGCTGCAGCGGCTCGACGAAGTGCTCGGCGCCCACGACGTGCACCGACCCGCCCGCCTCCAGGACGGTGCCGACCCCGTTGGTTCCGACGGCGCCCTCGTCGTAGCCGAACCCTTCGGCGAAGTGGTTGTCGTCCGCGGCCCGTCCGATCGCCGCCGTCGTGTCCAGCCGAACGAGCAGCCGGGCCCGGTGGTCGGTGAGCACGACACACACCGGGACGCCCGCGGTCTGCTCGGCCAGCTGCTCGACCACCGGACGGGCACATCGCACCAAACGGGAGTCCACGTCCAGGTCCGGGTGGAACCGGCTGACCACCATCCCGGGATCGACGCCGCGGGCGAGGCTCCGGCGCCAGGAGGCGGCCACGTGTCCCGGGATCCCGGGCAGCTCGGCGTCGGGACGGTCCAGGAGCCGGGCCAGGGCGGATGTGAGAAGCCTGCGACGAGCCAGGACGTCACCCATCCGCGGCACCTCCTTGTAGGCGTACTCACATAATGCGACCTCGGTCAAGCGCGGAACCGTCCCAAGTTCGGACACAGCCGGTCACGACGCCCGACCTACTGTCGAGGGATCCGGTCACCGTCGACGCAGGGAGAACGGTCATGACCCGTGCCGCCACGGCCGAGCCAGCACAGCGCAGCAACGAGAACGAGCACCTCGATGTTCTGATCATCGGGGCCGGTGTATCCGGAATCGGCGCCGCGCACCATCTGCGGGAGCGGTTCCGCGATCGCAGCTTCGCCATCCTGGAGGCGCAGGACGCCCGCGGCGGGACGTGGTGGACGCACCAGTTCCCGGGCGCGCGCTCCGACAGCGACCTGTTCACCTACGGCTACCGCCACAAGCCGTGGGTCGGACCGTCGATCGCGGCCGGCGGGGCGATCCTCGAGTACCTCGACGAGGTCATCGAGGAGGACGATCTCACCGGGAACATCCGCTGTCACCACCGGGTCACATCGCTGTCCTGGTCCTCGGACGAGCATCGCTGGACGGCCGAGGTCACCCGCACCGACACCGGTGAGCAGTTGCGCCTCACGACCGACTTCCTGTGGATGTGCCAGGGCTACTACAACCACGACGACCCGTACACCCCCGAGTGGCCGGGTCTCGACCGGTTCGACGGCACGCTCGTGCACCCGCAGGCGTGGCCGGCTGACCTCGACCACGCGGGCAAGCGGGTGCTCGTCATCGGGTCGGGGGCGACGGCGGCGACACTGGTCCCGGCGCTGGCCACCACAGCCGCGCACGTGACGATGCTGCAGCGCTCGCCGTCGTACTGGTTCCCCTCGCCGAAGGTGCACGAGCTCGCCACCACGCTCGGGCCGCTGGACCTCCCGCCGGAGTGGACGCACGAGATCCTGCGCCGCCAGTACACCCAGCAGCTGGACTGGCTGGCCGCGGTCGGGCACGAGGACCCGGCGCAGTTGCACACGTTCCTGATGGACGCGATCGCCCCGCTGCTACCCGAGGGCACCGACGTCGAGAAGCACTTCACCCCGCGCTACCGGCCGTGGCAGCAGCGCATCGCGATCGTCCCGGACGGCGACCTGTTCGAGGCGATGCGCGACGGCCGGGCCTCGGTCGTCACCGACACGATCACCGAGTTCACGGAGAAGGGCGTGCAGGTCTCCTCGGGTGAGGTGCTCGAGGCCGACATCGTCGTGACCGCGACCGGGTTCAACCTCTCGGTGTTCGGCGACATCCCGTTCGCGGTCGACGGCGAGCTGGTCGACTTCGCGCAGCGGGTCACGTGGCACGGGATGATGATCAGCGGCGTCCCGAACATGGCCTACGCCTTCGGCTATTTCCGGCACAGCTGGACGCTGCGCGTCGACCTGGTCAACGACGTCGTCGCCCGGATCGTCGATCGCATGGCCGAGAAGGGCGCGATGACGGTCGTGCCCGAGCTGCGGCCGTCCGACGCCGACATGCCGCTGCGGGACTGGTCCGATCCGGAGAACTTCAATCCCAACTACGTGCTGCGCTCGCAGGACCGGATGTTCAAACAGGGCGACCGCGAACCGTGGACCCACATGCAGGAGTACGCGCACGACCGCGCCGCCCTCCCGGGGGCCGACGTCGACGAGGGTCTCCAGTATCGCTGACCACCTGCCCCGAAGGAGTAGATCCGTGCCGCAGATCCCCGTCCGTACCGGAACCACCCTCAACTACGAGATCAGCGGCAGCGGCGAACCACTGCTCCTGATCATGGGAACGTCCGGCGCCATCCCGTTGTGGGGCGAGATGATCTCCCGCCTCGCCCAGACCCACCAGGTCATCGCCTTCGACAACCGTGGGCTCGGTGGCAGCGACCGCGGCGCCGGCCCGATCAGCGTGGCCTCGCTCGCCGAGGACGCCTCCGCCCTGCTGGAGGCGCTCGAGGTGCCGTGCGCGCACGTGCTCGGCTGGTCTCTCGGCTCGGCGGCCGCGCAGGAACTCGCGCTGACCCACCCCGACCAGGTCGCCTCCGCTCTGTTGTACGCGACGTGGGGGCGTTGCGACGGCTTCCAGCGGTCGGTGCTCAGTGCCCTACGGCTGCCCTACGTCCACCGCGACATGGAGGCGGCGCTCGCCACGTCCGGTCTCGCGTTCTCTCCGCAGTTGCTCGACCATCCGGACTTCGCGCAGATGCTGGAGCCGATGCTGCCGGCATTCCCGCAGAACGACGAGCAGATGCAGGTGACCGTCGAGCAGTGGGACGCCGACCTGGCGCACGACTCGCTCGACCGGCTCGGCGCGATATCCGCACCCACCCTCGTCATCGTGGGGGAGCAGGACCTGCTGACCCCGCCATGGCAGGCGAAGAAGGTGGCCGACGCGATCCCGGGCGCACGATACGAGTTCGTGACGGGACCGGGGTCGAGCCACGGCCTACACATCGAGCGCCCCGAGGACCTCGCGAAGATCGTCACCGCGTTCATCGGGGAGCACCCGATCGGTCGCTGATCGCGATCGACCGGCCAACCTCAGGCTGCAGTCTGCAGGTGACCGACGTATCGGCGCCAGTGAGAAGGCGTGGGACCGGTCCGCCCCGAGACGGGACCGCGTCAGCGCCTCGACAATCCGGCAGGATCCGCAAGCTGCACCGGATTCCGCCAGCACCGCTGCGAGCGACCGACCCGTCATGGCGTCGAGAGTGGTTCGCCGCCGTGGTCGCCACGGCGACGGTGCTCACCTACGACGGCGCAGCATGAAGCCCGCGGCTGGTGAAACGGGGTGCAACGGCAGTGCCGTTGTCGGGTCAGCGGCTGAAGTTCTCGAGGTATGCGCCCAGCGCACTGAGGGTGGATTGCCGCAACGTGTAGTGGTAGTTGCGGCCCTCCTTGCGGACCGTCACGAGGCCGGCGGCCTTCAGACTCTTCATGTGATAGGAAATTGTCGAGGCGGTGACGTGGGCTTCCTCGACAAGAGTGGTGCACGCGACTTCGTCACTCGACGCTATGCGGGTGAGCAGGTCAAGACGAACGGGATCGGCCAACGCCTTGAAAATCTCGACGCGGTCTTCCAGCGAGGTCTCGTTGTCGACGGCGTAGGTCATGTCGTTCCTCCCGTGTGTCCCGTTCCCGGGACCGTGCCTACTGCAGTCATGACGTCTGCCCCGCCGCTTGCCCGGTACTTCGATCCATGCGCAACAGTGCAATCATAGCGAAGGCGCCGACGACGGGCCCGATCGCGAGCAGAGCGAGCGCCCACGTCCACGACGCCCGGGCGACGACGACAGGCACCAGCCACAAGGTCACCGTCGTGGTCAGGTATCCCAGTGCCAGTTGTACGGACACTGCGCTGCCCACGTAACGGGCGTCCGCTTTCTCGGTGACGAGCGCCGAGAACTGCGCGGAGTCGGCGACGACCCAGAATCCCCAGAAGACACACAAACTCAGCACGACCGGAAGTGGCGCGGCACGGAACACCCCGATGAGAACGGCGGCGGAGCCGGAACACACGAGGCAGACGAGGGCAGAGGCAGCGCGGCCCCGGCGGTCGCTGATGATGCCGCCGACGAAGCTGCCGGCGGCGCCGACGCCGATGCACAGGAAGGCCAGCATCGATGCACTCGTCTCGGGGTGGGCTTGCGAGGCGATCGCGGGCAGGCTCGCGAGGAAGGCCGCTACCCAGGCCCACATGGCGTACAGCTCCCACATGTGGCCCATGTAGCCCAGGTTGGCCAGCATCACGGGCCGGGTGCGTACCGCCGACAGTGCC
>JBKJPD010000021.1:0-5271 GCA_046595345.1 Pseudonocardia sp. | reverse complement strand
GGCGGCCGGCTGCCGGGTCTGGCGATGGCGTCCCGGACGGTCGGCTCACCTCAGATCCGCAACCGGGGCACGGTCGGTGGCAACCTCGGCGCGGCGTCGCCCGCGGGTGACGCGCACCCCGCTCTCCTTGCGGCGGAGGCTGAGATCGAGCTGCGGTCCACCCAGGGCACGCGTGTCATCCCCGCCGAGGACTTCTACCTGGGCGTCAAGCGCAACGCGGCGCGGCCCGACGAGCTCATCTCCGCCATCTTCATCACCCCTCCCTCGGGTCCACAGCAGTTCTGCAAGATCGGCACCCGCAACGCCATGGTGATCGCGGTCTCGGCGTTCGGATTCGCGCTGCACCCCGACCGGCGCGGTGTGGGCACCGGGATCGGGTCCGCCGCGCCCACCCCGCGCCGCGCGCCTGCCGCCGAGGATTTCCTGGCGGGTGAGCTGAGCGCCGCCGGGTTGTGGGAGTCGCGCGGGGCGCTGCCCGACGGCCTCGCCGCCGAGTTCGGCCGCCTGGTCCGCGACGCCGCATCCCCGATCGACGACGTGCGCGGCACCGCCGCCTATCGGCTCCATTCGTTGTCGGTGATGGCGCGCCGCGCCGCCACCTGGGCCTGGGATCAGTATCGGCACGAGCACCGGAGCGCGGCATGAAGCTGGGGCTGACCGTCAACGGGACCCACCACGAGGTCGACGACGTGTGGGAGGGCGAGAGCCTGCTGTACGCGCTGCGCGAGCGGATGGGCCTGCCCGGGTCGAAGAACGCCTGCGAACAGGGGGAGTGTGGCTCCTGCACCGTCTATCTGGACGGCGTTGCGGTGTGCTCGTGCCTGGTCGCGGCCGGGCAGGCGCAGGACCGTGCGGTGATCACGGTGGAGGGGCTGGCAGACGGGGAGCAGTTGCACCCCGTGCAGCAGGCCTACCTCGAGTGCGGCGCCGTGCAGTGCGGCTTCTGCACCCCGGGTCTGATCGTCTCCACCCACGACCTGCTGCAGCGCAACCCCGACCCGAGCGACCCGGAGATCCGGGAGGCGCTGGCTGGGAACCTGTGTCGATGCACGGGCTACGAGAAGATCCTCGACGCCGTGCGCCTCGCCGCCCGGAATACGCCGAAGAACGGTTGACCATGACCTCCACCCAGACGATCGTTGCCGGCGGGATCGGCGAGAGTCCCCTGCGCCCGGACGGCATCCTCAAGGTCACCGGAGAGTTCGCCTACGCCAGCGACCTGTGGCACGACGAGATGGTCTGGGGTGTGACGCTGCGCAGCCCGCACCCGCACGCCCGGATCGTGGCCATCGACATCGCCGCGGCACTGGCCGTGCCCGGGGTGTCCGCCGTGCTCACCGCGGACGATGTGCCCGGTGTCAATGCCGTCGGCCTCGAACACCTCGACACCCCCGCGCTGGCCACTGGCGTCGTCCGCTACCAGGGCGAACCGGTCGCGCTGGTCGCCGCCGACCATCCCGAGACCGCGCGCCGGGCAGCGAAGAAGATCGTGGTCGGCTACGAGGTGCTGCCCGCGCTGACCGACCCCCGCCGCGCCCTGGACGCCGACGCACAGCAGGTGCATGCCGGCGGCAACCTCGTCCGGAAGGTGCAGATCCGCCGTGGCGACCCGGCCCCGACCGCCCCGGTCGTCGTGGCACTGGACTTCGAGGTCGGCATGCAGGACCAGGCCTTCCTCGGGCCCGAGTCCGGGCTCGCCGTCCCGGCCGAGGACGGCGGCGTCGACCTCTACGTCGCCACCCAGTGGCTGCACGTCGACCAGGGCCAGATCTGCCGCGTGCTCGGCCTGCCTCCAGAGAAGGTCCGGCTGAGCCTTGCCGGCGTCGGCGGCGCGTTCGGCGGCCGCGAGGACCTCTCGATGCACGTCCATGCCTGCCTGCTTGCCCTGCACACCGGCAAGCCGGTGAAAATGAGCTACTCGCGGGAGGAGTCGTTCTTCGGCCACGTCCACCGCCACCCGGCATGGATGCGCTACGAGTTCGGTGCCGAGCGTGACGGCACGCTGGTCTACGCACGCGCCGACATCCTCTTCGACGGCGGCGCCTACGCGTCCTCGACGGGCGCGGTGGTCGGCAACGGCGGCACGCTGGGCCTGGGCCCCTACCGGTTCCCGAGCGTGCATGTCGACGCGCGCGGGGTCTACACGAACAACCCGCCGTGCGGGGCGATGCGCGGCTTCGGGTGCGTGCAGGCCGCGTTCGCGCACGAGGCGCTGATGGACTCACTCGCCGACGCGGTGGGGATGGACCGCGTCGAGATCCGCGCGCTCAACGGGATGCGGGAGGGCGACCGCAACATCACCGGTCAGCTCATCGACTCCGCGGCCCCGGTTGCCGAGCTGATCCGGATCGTGGCGGACATGCCGCTGCCGCCGGCCCGACCGGACAGCTGCGACATTCGGGACCTCCCCGGCGGGGTCTCCAACACCACCCACGGTGAGGGCGTCGTGCGCGGCATCGGCTACGCGGTCACCTACAAGAACGTCGGGTTCTCCGAGGGCTTCGACGATTACTCGACGGCCCGGGTCCGACTGGAGATCACCGGCGGCGAGCCCGTGGCGACCGTGCACACCGCGGCCGCGGAGGTCGGGCAGGGCCTGATCACCGTGGAGCAGCAGATCTGCCGCACCGAGCTGGGCGTCGAACGGGTGGTGGTGCACCCCAAGGACACGCAGGTCGGCTCGGGCGGCTCGACGTCGGCGTCACGGCAGACCTACGTCACGGGCGGCGCGGTGAAGGCGGCGTGCGAGGCGGTGCGGGCATCGGTACTGGCCAGGGCCGCGGCCGTGCTCGGGCGGGGCGACCTCAGGCTGGACGGTGACAAGATCGTCGCCGGGTCCGGTGACGTGCTCGCGGGGCTGGGCGAGATCCTCGGCACGGACGCGGTGGAGGAGACCGTCGAGTGGCACCACCGCCGCACTCACCCGATCGACCCCGAGACCGGCCAGGGCGACGCGCACGTGCAGTACGCGTTCTCCGCCCACCGCGCCGTCGTCGACGTGGACGTGGAGTTGGGGCTGGTGAAGGTCGTGGCGCTGGACACCGCGCAGGACGTCGGGAAGGCCATCAACCCCGATGCCGTGATCGGCCAGATCCAGGGCGGCAGCGCGCAGGGCATGGGCCTGGCACTGATGGAGGAGATCATCATGACCGATGGTCGGGTGCAGAATCCGTCGTTCACCGACTACCTCATCCCGACGATCCTGGACATGCCGCCGATGCGGATCGAGGTGCTGGAGTACGCCGACCCACACGCCCCCTACGGCGTCCGCGGTGTCGGCGAACCCCCGACGATCAGTTCGGGACCCGCAGTCGCGGCCGCGATCCGCGCGGCGACGGGTCGCCCCCTGCGCCGCGTGCCCATCCGCCCCGAGCACATCACCGGAGTCTGATCCCGCATGCCCTTCATGTTCCTCAACGGCACCGCGATGGGTGGCGGCGCCGATCACCATCTCGTCGGTGGCGCACCGCTCGTCGCCCGCACGACCACCGCGCCGCGGTACCGGTTCCATGCCGTCGGCGGGCGCTACCCGGCCCTAGAGGACGTCGGTGCCGGCGGGGCCGCCGTGCAGGGGGAGGTCTACGACCTCTCCTACGACCAGCTCCGCGAGGTGCTGCTCCCCGGCGAGCCCGACGGCCTGGAGCTCGGCGTGATCGAGCTGGCCGACGGCGGCGGCTCGCTGGCGATGATCCTGCGCCGGGAGTATCCGGCGCTCCCGCCGTTGACCGACATCTCCGCGTCGGGGAACTGGCGCGCGTACCGGGGGCAGCAGTGATCGCTGCGCGCAGCGACAGCGGTACGCACAGCAGGACCGTTTTCCGCGCCGACCGGGCGGTGATCGACGGCGTGCTGCAGCCCGCCGCCGTGGTCGTCGAGGGGATGCGGATCGTCGCCGTCCTGCCGTGCGAGACCGATGTCGTCGGGGCGCGTCAGATCGATCTCGCCGCCGACGAGGTGCTGCTCCCCGGCCTCGTCGACACCCACGTGCACGTCAACGAGCCCGGCCGCACCGAGTGGGAAGGCTTCGCCACGGCCACCCGCGCGGCGGCCGCGGGCGGCGTCACGACGATCGTGGACATGCCACTCAACTCGCTGCCACCGACGATCGACGTGGCCGCGCTGACGATCAAGCGCCGGGCCGCAGCCGGGCAGTGCGCTGTCGACGTCGGGTTCTGGGGCGGCGCGGTCCCCGGCAACGAGGGCGAGCTGCGGGCGCTGCACGAGGCGGGCGTGTTCGGCGTGAAGTGCTTCCTGCTCGACAGCGGCGTGCCGGAGTTCCCCCCGCTGCTCGATCCCGGTCCGGCGCTGCGGGAGGTCGCGGCGTTCGGCGGGCTGATGATCGTGCACGCCGAGGACGGCGCGCTCATCGGCGCCGCCGGGGGTAGGCGCTACGCCGACTTCGTCGCCTCGCGCCCCCGTGCTGCCGAGGACTCCGCCATCGTAGGGCTGCTGCGGCTCGCCCGAGCCACGGGCGCGCGGGTACACGTGGTGCACCTGTCCTCGTCCGACGCCCTGCCGATGCTCGCCGCGGCCCGCGCCGACGGCGTGCGCGTCACCGTCGAGACCTGCCCGCACTACCTCGCGCTGACCGCCGAGGAGGTGCCCGACGGCGACACCCGTTTCAAGTGCTGCCCGCCCGTCCGGGAGGCCGGCAACCGGGACGCGCTGTGGCAGGGCCTTGCCGACGGGACCATCGACATGGTGGTCAGCGACCACTCGCCCTGCACCCCGGACCTCAAGCGCCTCGAGACGGGCGACTTCGGTGCCGCGTGGGGCGGGATCGCGTCGCTGCAGATCGGGCTGCCGATCGTCTGGACCGAGGCCCGGCGCCGTGGCCACGGCCTCGCCGACGTCGTGCGCTGGATGGCCGAGCGTCCCGCGGCATTGGTGGGGCTCAGTGGCAAGGGCCGCATCGCGGCGGGCTGTGACGCCGACCTGGTCGTGTTCGCCCCGGACCGGACGTTCACGGTCGGGACGCTGCACCACCGCAACCCGCTCACCCCCTACTCCGGCCGCGAACTCCACGGTGTCGTCCGGAGCACCTGGCTCCGTGGCGCGGTGGTGGACGGTGGCCGCCCCCGCGGTCGGCTCCTGACGCGTGGAGCGACTTGATCGTGTCCAACTCGGGCGGGCACAGAGCCGGGCTCGGTTACTTGCCGTGGCTGTTGCCGTGGCCGTTGCCGTTGCCGTGGCC
This sequence comes from Pseudonocardia sp., assembly GCA_046595345.1. GTDB lineage: Bacteria > Actinomycetota > Actinomycetes > Mycobacteriales > Pseudonocardiaceae > Pseudonocardia. The sequence continues at coordinate 77 of JBKJPD010000021.1, read as the reverse complement.
GTGGCCGTTGCCGTTGCCGTTGCCGTTGCCGTTGCCGTGGCCGTGGCCGTTGCCGTTGCCGTTGCCGTTGCCGTACG
>JBKJPD010000520.1:0-2944 GCA_046595345.1 Pseudonocardia sp. | reverse complement strand
TCCTCTTCGCCCAGGTCGAGGCAGGTGTGGGAGCCCCTGGGTGCGGGGAGCCCGTGGCTCTTGTCGATCGGGGTGTTGGAGTACACCGGGCCCAGCACGTCCGCGAGCACGACGAGCGACTCGTAGCACAGCGTGCCGCCGGAGAAGAGGCCGCGGACGAGGGTGCGCCCGGCCGGCAGGTCGGCGATCTGCGCGCCGACCCGCTCGACGAGCCCGGCGATGACGTCGGGCGTCGGCTTCCCGACCGCGCCCATCGCCGCCACCACACCGGCCTCCAGGGTGCGCGTGACGACCACCCCGTCGGGGATGTCGATGGCACCGGGGTCCAGCCCGATCATCGCCGCCACCAGCGGCTTTCCGGCGGCCGCCGCCAACACGGCCTGCGCCACCTCCGGAGCGGGGGGCTTGGACACGAGCAGGATCACGTCGGTGCGCTCGTCGGCGACGAGGCCGGCCAGCGCGGTGAGCGCCATCCGCCCGCCGACGGCCGCAGTGAGGTCGCGCCCACCCAGCCCGATGACGTGCGGGACCTCGACGCCCCACCGGTCCAGCAGCGCCGCCGCCTCCTGCGCCCCTGTGCCCGCGGCCGCTACGACGGCAACCCGCGGGCGCCCGCCACCGGAGCCCACGACGTTGGCGAATCCCAGGCACGTGCGCCCGAGCATCGCGGTGCCGGCCCCGGGCCCCATCACGAGCCGCCCGAGCCGGGCCGCGCGCGTCTTGAGCGCGACCTCGGCCTCGACGGAGACGTTGTCGCTGAACATCAGCACGTCCAGGCCCGCGGAAAGCGCCTTGTGGGCCTCCAGCGCGGCGTAGTCACCGGGCACCGAGATCACCGCGACGTTGGTGTCGGGTGCCTTCGCCAATGCCTCGGCCAACGTGCGCGGCGGCTGCTCCACCGCCGCGCCGGAGCTGCGGGCGGAGAACATCGCCGCCTCGCCCGCCTCCCTGGCCGCGGTGACGGCCTCGTCGGACTCGGCCCGTACTGCGACGAACAAGTCGTTCACCCCGGCGCCCGCCACCTCGCCGGCGTCGAAACCCTCGGCCGTCAGCGTCTCGAGGTTCGCGGGGGTCGCCATCGCGGCGGATGCCCAGTCGACGCCGTCGACGCCCCGCAGGGCGCGGGTGCCACAGAGCTGGACGACCGAGTCGACGTAGGTGTCGCGGTGCAGCGTCACGGAATAGATCATGATCACGCAGCTCCCGTCTGGATGGTGTCGAGGCGAGCGGCGCCGCCGGCTGGATCGGCGGCGACGATGCGGGTGCCCGGCCCGGTGCCGGCCAGCGCCGCCGGGGCGAGATCGGCGTTGGTGATCACCGCGGTCCGGCCCCCCTCGTTCACGAACTGGATCGCGGCACGCATCTTCGGTCCCATGCTCCCCTCCGGGAACTGGCCGTCGTCGGCGTGGCGCTGCGCCTGCAGCACGTCGATCTCGACGATCGGGCGGGCGTCGGGCGTGCCGTAGTCGACCATCACCTGCTCGATGTCGGTGACGAGCACGAGCGCGGCCGCGCCCAGCGCGTTCGCCAGCCGCTGCGCCGCGAAGTCCTTGTCGATCACCGCGTCCACGCCCTGGTAGCCGGTGCCGGACCTGGTCACCGGTACGCCGCCGCCACCGGCGGCGATGACGATCATGCCCTGGTCCACGAGCGCCCGGATGGCGTCGATCTCGACGATGCCCTCCGGCTGCGGTGACGCGACCAGCCGCCGGAAGCCGCGCCCGGCGTCCTCGCCGACCGTCCAGCCCTCCTTGGCGGCATGGGCCATGGCCTCCTCCTCGGGGAAGAACGGCCCGATCGGCTTCGTCGGCCGGGAGAAGGCCGGGTCGTCCGCGTCGACGACGACGTGGGTGACCACCGCGACGACACCGGGCAGCCCCGGGTCGGCATCGTGCAGGGCGAGCGCGAGCAGGCTGCCGAGCTGGCCCTCGGTCATGGCCCCGAGCCAGAACAGCGGCATCGCCGGCACCCGGTACGCCGCCTGCTCCTGCTGGATCGCGAGGTTCCCGACCTGCGGGCCGTTGCCGTGCACCAGCACCACGGTCCATCCGGCGTCGCGGAGCCGGCAGATCGAGCCGGCCATCCCCCGGGCGTTGGCGGTCTGCTCCTCGAACGTGCCGGTCTGCCCGCTCCGGGTGATGGCGTTGCCCCCGAGGGCCACGACGGCGATCTGCGACACGGAAGCGGTCCTCCAGCTAAACGGCGATGGGTAGAGCATCGCCGTTTACTATAGTGGACAAGCGGACCCGCTGGGTCGGCCATCGGCCCCGAGTAGAGTCCCCCCATGAGCCCGGCCCTCCTGCGGCTGCGCCTGCTCGGCCCTTTCACCGTCGAGGGCGAGTTCTCGGCGCCGGTGCCCACCGGCAAGGCGCGACGGGTGCTTGCCGTGCTCGCCCAACGGCGCGGCGAGTTCGTCCCGATCAGCACGCTCGTCGACGCCCTCTGGGACGGCCACGCACCCGAGCGCGCCGACCGCAACGTCGCCGCGCTGATCTCGCGGATCCGCCGGGCCATCGGCCGCGACCGCATCGACGGCACCGCCGCGGCCTACCGGCTGCTGCCCGACGCCGTCCACGTCGACCTGCACGATGCCGTGGAGCTCGTCCAGACCGCCGAGTTCGAGTTCGCACACGGACGCTTCGCGCTGGCGTCGACCAGCGCCGAGCAGGCGGCCAAGATCCTCGACTCCGACGTCGCGCTGGCCGGCGAACACGAGGACCCCTGGGTGCGCGACCTGCGCCACGACGTCGGCGGGTTGCTGCGCCGGGCCCGGATCTGCTGGAGCGCCGCCGCCGCTGAGTTGGCGTCCTACGACACCGCGGTGGAGGTGGCCTCGGCGGCGATGCGGGCCGATCCGGTCGACGAGGAGGCCTGCCGCACGGTCATGGTGGCGCACCAGCGGGCGGGCCGGTCCGGCGCGGCGTTGGTGGTCTACCGGCGCCTG
>JBKJPD010000390.1:0-8656 GCA_046595345.1 Pseudonocardia sp. | reverse complement strand
TCGGGGTGCGCCGGGCCCAGGGTCCGCCGCCGACCAGAGCGACTCGCACGTGATCCACGGCGCCATCCTGCCCGGGTGCGAGTTAGGGTCCGACCGTGCCTCCCGAGCCCGCCGTACCAAAACCGGCGGCCACCGTGCTGCTGGTGCGCGACGACCCGAACCCCCCACCCGGACGCGCTCCGTTGCAGGTGTTCCTGCAGCGCCGGGTCGTCGGCATGGAGTTCGCGGGCGGCATGACGGTGTTCCCCGGTGGCGGGGTCGACCCGTCCGACCGCCCGGACCCGTCGGCGTGGAGCGGCCCCGGACCCGCCGAGTGGGGCGAGCGGCTGGCCTGCGACGCCGACCTCGCGGGTGCGCTGGTGCAGGCCGCGGTGCGGGAGACGTTCGAGGAATGCGGGGTGTTGCTCGCCGGCCCCGGACGCCCCGACGGGCTGCAGCACGAGCGCGCCGAGCTCGTCGCGCGTCGGCGCACGCTCGGCCAGGTGCTCGCCGACGCCGATCTCGTGCTGCGCTCGGACCTGCTAAGAGCGTGGTCGCGCTGGATCACCCCGCCCGCGTCGCCCAAGCGCTACGACACGGCGTTCTTCGTCGCGCTCGTCCCGGAGGGGCAGGAGGCCGACGCCCGCACCAGCGAGGCCGTCGAGGCCGCCTGGTGGCACCCGGCCGCCGCGCTTGAACACTGGCAGCGCGGCGACATCCAGCTCATGGCACCCACCTTCCGCACCCTGCAGGAGATCGCCGAGCACCCCGACAGCGCCGCAGTGCTCGTCGCCGCCGACGCGCGGATCGTACGACCGGTGATGCCGCGGGTGCGCCGTGAGGGCGACGAGGTGGTTGTCGTGCTTCCCGGTGACCCGGACTTCGACCTGGCTGTGGACCACCTGCCGCCCGGAGTCGGGGCATGATCCATCCCTCGTACGGCGCGCTGCGCCCCGTCACGCCGCTGGCGTCTGTGCTGCTCGCGGCCAACCCGTCACCGATGACGCTGGAGGGCACCAACACGTGGGTGCTGCGGGCACCCGGCGTCCAGCAGTGCATCGTGGTCGATCCCGGCGACGAGGACGAGGAGCACCTGCGCAAGGTCGCCGACTGCGGCCCCGTCGCGCTCGTGCTGCTCACCCACGGTCATCATGATCATGCGGGAGGCGCGCGGCGGTTCGCCGAGCTGACCGGGGCGCCGGTCCGAGCGCTGGATCCGGCGCTCGTGCAGGGGTCCGAGGCGCTCACCGAGGGTGCTGTCGTGGCCGCAGCCGGCGTCGAACTGCGGGTGCTGGGCACGCCGGGACATACGTCGGACTCGCTGTCCTTCCTGCTCGATGGCCCGGACGCCGACACCGCCGTGCTCACCGGAGACACGATCCTCGGGCGCGGCACCACCGTGATCGCATACCCCGACGGCACGCTCGGGCCTTACCTCCGGTCGCTGCGCCGCCTCACCGAGCTGGCCCCCGGCACCACCGTGCTGCCGGGGCACGGACCGGAGCTGCCCGACGCGCCCGCTGTCGCCACCGCGTACCTGGCGCACCGGGAGCAGCGCCTGGATCAGATCCGCGCTGTGCTCACCGAGCTCGGCGCCGGCGTAACGGCTCGGCAGGTGGTGGAGACCGTCTACGTCGACGTCGACCCGACGCTGTGGCCCGCCGCGGAGCTCTCGGTGCGCGCGCAGCTGGACCACCTCCGCCACTGACCGACGACCCACGGATGACACACCGCGCGAGTCACGCATCGGCGGCCGAGTCGGTGTGAATCGGTGACCGACCGCCGCCATGATCAGGCCAGGGCGGGCTGCTTGATCGCGACCGACGGCGCGAGCGTGCCGCGGCGGAGCCAGAGGATGACCGCCACCACCGCACCTGCGGCCCCACCGGCCAGGAATGCCCCGGGCGGCCCGGCGGCCTCTACGACGATCCCTGCGGTGGACTGGCCGGCGGCCAGACCCAGGGTCGCGGCCGTGACGACCCAGCCGAAGCCCTCGGTGGCGCTACCGGCCGGGGACACGATGTCGACGGCCAGCGAGTGCGCGGTGATCTGCGGTGTGATCAGCGCCCCGGCCGCGATCATGGCGACGATGAGCACCGGCAGCGAGCCGGTCGGTCCGGTCAGCGCCATACCGGCCACCAGCACCGCGAAGATGCCGAGTAGCACCGGCATCCGCAGGTGTAGCGGACGCGGCCATGGGTACATCGAGAAGAGAACCCCGGCGAGCACCGAGGCGACCGACCATGCCGACAACAGCACCCCGCCCAACGCGGGGGAGCCCGCGGCGGCCGCCACGGCAGGCACGCCGACCTCCACTGATCCGATGACGAGCCCGAACCCGAGCGAGGCGAGCGCGACCGTGCGCATCCCGGGGCCGGCCAGTACCCCCAGCATCCCGGTCGACTGCCCGGCCGGCGCGGGTCGCTGCGTCCGGACAGGACGGCTCAGCGCGAACCCGATCGAGCCGACGGCCATTGCGGTGGCCGCGATCACGAGGCCGGTGCCCGCCCACGGCGCGGTGATCAGGAACGCGGCGGCGGCGGGGCCCAGTATGAAGAAGACCTCCAGGCTGATCGCCTCGTAGCTGTAGGCCGCGTCGCGTCGCGGGCCGGGTGGCACGAGCCGGCCCCACAACGCACGCGACGCGCCCGGCAGGGCGGGCTGCATCAGCCCCGAGAGCAGCGCGAGGAGCACCAGCACCGGAAGCGGCTGTGCCGTCTCGATGGCGCCGACCAGCGCGGCCACAGCTATCACGAACATCCCCGCCGCGAGCAGCATCGGGCGCGTCGGGCCGATGCGGTCCATCAGCCTGCCCTGGCCGACCGAGCCGAGCGACACCCCGCCCAGTATCCCCGCGGTCACCAGGCCGGCGGCGGCGAACGACCCTGTGAACCGCTGGACATAGAGCAGTGTCGCCAGCCCGATCATCGCGATCGGCAGCCGACCCAGCGCTGAGAAAAGCGCGGGCACGAGCGCCCCGGGAGAGGTCAGGGCGACACGGTAGTCGGCGAGCGATGCGGACGAGGAGGACACGGCGACCAGGTTTGCACATTATGGTACGGACGTACCACATTAGATGCTCCGAGGCGACGAAAACCACTCCTGCCGAAGCGGGAGGGCCCTTCGATGGAGCGGCTCTAGCGGGCCCGGCGGGCCAGCCGCTCGGGCTCCAGGATCAGCACGCTCTTGCCCTCCAACCGCAGCCAGCCACGTTGGGCGAAATCGGCGAGCGCCTTGTTGACGGTCTCGCGCGAAGCTCCGACGAGTTGCGCGATCTCCTCCTGCGTGAGGTCGTGCGTGACGCGCAATAGGCCCGACTCCTGCGAGCCGAACTGGCGTGCGAGCTGCAGCAGCGACTTCGCGACGCGACCCGGCACGTCGGTGAAGATCAGGTCGGCCAGCATGTTGTTGGTGCGGCGCAGCCTGCGCGCGAGCACCCTCAGCAACTGCTCCGCGATCTCCGGCCGCTTGCCGATCCACTCTCGCAACGCGGTGCGGTCCATCGTGTAGGTGCGGACCTCTGTGACCGCCGTGGCCGACGACGTCCGCGGGCCCGGATCGAAGATCGACAGCTCCCCGAACATGTCGGACGGGCCCGCCACCATCAACAGGTTCTCGCGACCGTCAGGGGACTTTCGCCCGATCTTGACCTTGCCGCTGCCGACGATGTAGAGGCGGTCGCCCGGCTCTCCCTCCGCGAAGATCACATGCCCGCGCGCGAACTCCGCCGGCTCGAGCGCCTGGGCCAGTGCATCGGCCGCATAGGGCTCGACACCCTGAAAAATCCCTGCGCGGATCAGTACTTCGTCCACTCCACCGCTCCTCGCTCCGGCCGCTGCCCCGCGGCGGATCATCGGCGCACCAGTCTAGTGGGTTCACCCACAGCCGGTGACGTTTCAATACCCGTTTGGTCCACATGACCGTCCGGCACGTACGGAACGCGCTCAGGCAGCCCTGCCACGCCTGGTCGACCGGCGCCCGCGGGCACCGCGGTTGCGCAACCGGAACAGCTCGAGCGCGCGACCCGTGCCCTGCTTGAACAGGGCCCGCACCTCATCGGGGCGTGGCCGTTCGAGGAGTTCGTCGAGCTCGTCGGTGCGTACGGTCGATTCCCTCAACTTGGACTCGACCCGCTCCATTCCGAGCGCGAAGAACATCACGAGCAGCGGCACGAGAACAGATAACCAGGCAGTCATGTCGATTGTGATGCTCTCTCACCTGCCCGGGTCACGGCACATCGGGGTCGGCGTGCCGAGCAGGCCGATATCATTTTGTGACCTCGACGGTGATCGGGTGCCCGTCAGCCGCTGCGCGGTCGTGCGTCCTCGCTGTCGGCGACCCGCCGTAGGCTGGCCCAGTGACCACCGCCCGCGATGCCACCTCCCGCAGCGCGGCGCGCCTGGCTAAACGGGTGGCCTCGGGCGAGCCGCCGCTCGGCCGGTCGCGGCGGGTCGCCCGGATGCTTCGCATGCTCGCCGACGCCCACACCGACGCGCACTGCGAGCTCGACTTCCGCACCCCGCTCGAACTGGCCGTCGCCACGATCCTGTCCGCGCAGAGCACCGACAAGCTCGTCAACAAGGTCACCCCGGCACTCTTCGCCCGCTACCCCACCGCGCTCGACTACGCGAAGTCCGACCGCACCGAACTCGAGGCGATGATCCACAGCACCGGCTTCTTCCGGAACAAGGCCGCGGCGCTGAGCGGGCTCGGCGCCGCCGTCGTCGAGAAGCACGACGGCGAACTGCCGCGCACCCTTCCCGAGCTCGTCGCGCTCCCGGGCATCGGCCGCAAGACGGCCAACGTGATCCTCGGCAACGCGTTCGACGTGCCCGGCATCACCGTCGACACCCACTTCGGCAGGCTCGCGCGCCGCTGGGGCTGGACGATGGAGCAGGACCCGGTCAAGGTCGAGCACGCGGTCGGGGCGATGGTCCCCAAGAGTGACTGGACGATCGTGTCCCACCAGGTGATCTTCCACGGGCGGCGGGTCTGTCACGCCCGCAAGCCGGCCTGCGGGGCCTGCACCCTGGCCACCGACTGCCCGGCCTACGGCGTCGGCCCCACCGACCCGAACCAGGCCGCGGCGCTGGTCACCGGCCCGTCGCGACCGCGCCTGCTCGCCCTCGCCGGTCTACCCGGCGACGCCGACCCCGACCCCACCCCCACCGCAGACGGCCAGGACGCTCCGTGATCGAGCTCGCGAGGTCACCATCAGACAGAGCACCGCTGGGCACGCCCGCAACGAGCGTCAGCGAGGAACGGCTGTGACCAGCACCCGCATCGGGCCCAGCCGGTCCGAGATCGTCACCACGCTCGTGGTGGTGTTGCTCGCCGCAGCGGCCGTGTTCGCGCTGTGGCCACGCGGATCCGACGGCCGGACGGGCGCACCGGCCGCCGCCGATCCGGTCACCGTCACCGTCTCCGACGCCGAGCTCGTCCCGTTGCGGGCCGCGGCCGCGCTCACTGCCTCCCCCCCCGCCAGCGGGGCGGCCCCGGCCGGGCCCCTCGCCGGGGTCACCGCGCCCTGCCTGGGCGCTCCCGGCGCCGTAGACCTGGGTGCGGCACTCGCCGGACGCCCGGTGCTGCTCAACATCTGGGCCACCTGGTGCGCCCCCTGCCGCGCCGAACTGCCGGTCCTCGCCGAGTACGCGGCCCGCCCGGGCGCCGTCGCCGTGCTGGGCATCGACGTCCGCGACGATCCGCGGGCCGCGCTGACCCTGCTCGCCGACCTCGGCGTCACGTTCCCGTCGGTCACCGATCCCGACAATGCGCTGCGGATCGCGCTCGACATCCCGCCCGGGCTTCCCCTGACCTACCTCGTGCGGGTCGACGGGAGCGTCGCCAGAGTCGACCCACCGGTGCCGTTCGCCACGGCCGACGCGGTCGCCGCCGCCGTCGCGAGAATGACGTGAACGCCGCACGTTCCGCCGCGGAGCTCCATCCGGTGGAGCCCGAGCGCACACCGGCATGGCTGCTCCCACTACTCGACGGTGTCCGCGGCGCCGATGCCGTCGGCCTGCGCGACCACCGGGTCTCCCCGCCTGCCGACGCCCGCCGGGCCGCTGTTCTGATCCTGTTCGGGGAGTCCGCCGACGGCCCCGACGTGCTGCTCGCCGAACGCGCCAGCACCCTGCGCGACCACGCCGGGCAGGTCGCATTCCCGGGAGGTGGTGCTGATCCCGGTGACGCGGGCCCCGTGGCCACGGCATTGCGCGAGGCCGAGGAGGAGACCGGGCTCGACCCTGCGGGCGTCGCCCCGCTCGCGCTGCTACCGGAGCTGTTCATCCCGCCGTCGCGGTTCGCCGTCACACCCGTGCTGGCCCACTGGGAGCAGCCGAGCGCCGTGCGCGCGGTCGACGCCGGCGAGACCGCGACCGTTGTGCGGGTACCGCTGGCCCAGCTGTCCGATCCGGCCAACCGGCTGCGGGTCGCCCACCTATCCGGGTTCACCTCGCCGGCGTTCGCGGTGGCGGGGCTGTTGGTCTGGGGATTCACCGGGGGCCTATTGTCCGCTCTGCTGGATCTTGGAGGCTGGGCACAACCGTGGGACGGCACCCGCGTCCTTGATTTGGAGAGCGCGTGGTCCGCGGCGAGGTCCGGTCGACAGGAGAACTCAGGGTCGTGATCGGGGGAGGGCACGCACAGGTGCTCAGATCGGTGGACCCATCGTGAGTTGGGTTGACATTCTCGTCGTCGTGCTGGCGCTGATCGCCGGCGTCTCCGGCTGGCGGCACGGGATGGCCGTGGCGCTGCTGTCGTTCGTCGGTGTGCTCGGCGGGGCGATCCTCGGGGTGCGGCTGGCGCCACTGCTGGTCACCTCTGTGGACAACCCGAACACCCAGGTCATCATCAGCATCGTCGTGGTCGTCCTGTTCGTCGCCATCGGTGAGACCACAGGCGTCTACTTCGGCCGCAAGATCCGCGACCGGATAAGAGGCGAGCGCGTCCTACGGATCGACTCGTCGCTCGGATCGGTGCTGCAGGCCCTCACGGTCGTCATCGCCGCGTGGCTCGTGGCACTGCCGCTTGCCTCGGCGAGCTTTCCTGGCCTCGCGGCGGGCGTGCGGGGCTCGGAGGTGCTGGGCTTCGTCAACTCCGTGATGCCCGACAGCGCCAAGGAACTGCCCGCCGATCTGCGCAAACTGCTGGACAAGTCCGGCTTCCCGAACGTCCTCAGCCCGTTCACCACGACTCCCATGACCGAGGTCGGGACTCCCGACCCCGCGCTTGCCAAGAGCGCCGTCGTGGCCAGGGTCGCCGACAGTGTTCTGAAGGTCCGCGGCAAGGCCCCGTCGTGTCAACGCCAACTCGAGGGCACCGGGTTCGTGATCGCCCCCCAACTGGTACTGACCAACGCACACGTCGTGGCGGGCACATCCGACACCAGCGTCGAGGTACCGGGTCGCCGCGGGCGGACCACCGAACTCGCCGCCAAGGTCGTCCTCTACGACCCGGCGGTCGACGTCGCGGTGCTGCGGGTTCCCGATCTCGAGGCCGCGCCGCTGACCTTCGACCCGCAGCCCGTCGACTCCGGCGCAGACGCCATCGTCCTCGGCTACCCGCTCGACGGGCCGTTCTTCCCGACCTCGGCCAAGATCCGCCAGCTCATCAACCTCAACGGGCCGAACATCTACGGCAACGCCGAGGTCACCCGCGAGGTCTACACGGTGCGGGCCAATGTGCGCTCGGGCAACTCGGGTGGCCCGATGATCGCCCCCGACGGGCGGGTCATCGGCGTGGTCTTCGGTGCCTCGCTGGACAACCAGGAGACCGGTTTCGTCCTCACCACCAAGGAGGTCACCCCCGCCGTAAAGGCCGCCCCTGCGCTCACCCGCCAGGTCGACACCGGCGCCTGCGCGTCCTGATCGCCAGCCCGCCCATCAGGCGGCTACGGAAGCCCGCTCTCCTGGTCGCGCGCCTGCGCGCGCCCGAACTCCCGCAGACACCCGCGAGTCGGGCCCTCCGTGCCCCCGAGTCGGGCCCTCCGTGCGAACGAGTCGGGCCCTCCGTGCGAACGAGCCGATACGAATGGGTCGCGGCCGGACTCAGACGTCGCGCGTGATCGTCTGGTCGCGCCCCGGCCCGACCCCGATCGCGCTCACCGGCGCCCCGGTGAGCTCTTCGATCCGCTCCACATAGGCCCGAGCGGTGGCCGGTAGTTCTGGATAGGACCGGTATGGCGACAGGTCCTCGAACCAGCCGGGCAGCTCCTCGTACACCGGGACGGCGTGGTGGACATCGGTCTGCGTCATCGGCATGTCGTAGACCCGCCGGCCGTCGATCTCGTAGCCCACACAGATCGGCACCTTCTCCAGGCCCGACAGCACGTCGAGCTTGGTCAGGAAGAAATCGGTGATGCCGTTGACGCGAACGGCGTAGCGGCCGATCACCGCGTCGAACCAGCCACAGCGACGGGGACGCCCGGTGGTGACCCCGACCTCGCCGCCCGTCTTGCGCAGGTGCTCGCCCATGGCGTCGAGCAGTTCCGTGGGGAACGGCCCGGAGCCGACGCGCGTCGTGTAGGCCTTCAGGATCCCGATCACGCGGGTGATCTTGTTGGGGCCGATGCCGGAACCGACGGCCGCGCCGCCCGCCGTCGGGTTGGAACTGGTGACGAACGGGTATGTGCCGTGATCGACGTCGAGCAGCGTGCCCTGCGCCCCCTCGAAGAGGA
>JBKJPD010000274.1:0-2782 GCA_046595345.1 Pseudonocardia sp. | reverse complement strand
CGGGCAGGTCGCGCTCCAGCAGCGCCCGGATCTGCACCGGGGAGGTGTGGGTGCGCAGGACGGTGCTGGGGTCCCCCAGGTAGAAGGTGTCCTGCATGGACCGCGCGGGGTGGTCCTTGCCGAAGTTGAGCGCGTCGAAGTTGAGCCACGACGACTCGACCTCGGGGCCCTCGGCCACCTCCCAGCCCATCCCGACGAACACGTCGGAGATCCGCTCGGAGATCTGCGTGAGCGGGTGGCGTGCGCCGCGGGGCGTGCGGTCCCACGGCAGCGTGACGTCGACGGCCTCAGCGGCCAGCACGTGCGCGTCGCGCTCGACGGCCAGCGCCTCGCGTCGGGCGTCGAAGGCGTCCTGCGCCTCCTGGCGGGCGGCGTTGACGCGCTTGCCGGCGTCGGCGCGGTCCGGGCCGGGCAGCGTGCCGAGCTCGCGGCGCGCGAGCAGCAGCGGGGCGCGGTCGCCGAGGTGGGCGGGCTTGACGGCGGCCAGCGCGGCGAGGTCGGTCGCGGCGACGAAGGCCGCCCGGGCCGCGGCCACCGCGGCGGCCAGCGAGTCCGGGTGCAGGGCGTTCATCACGTCCGTACTTTCAGTCATGGTGTTCCGATCCTATTGCTGTGGGCCGCGACGCTCGCGTAGAGGCACACCGCCGCGGCCGTGGCCAGGTTGAGGCTCTCGGCGCGGCCGTGGATCGGCACCCGTACCCGGTGGTCGGCCCGCTCCGCCACGGTGGCGGGGACGCCGTGCGCCTCGCCACCGAATATCCACGCCACCGGCCCGCCCAGCACCTCGCGCGCGGCCGGATCGTGCAGGTCGAGCTCGCCGTCGCCGTCCGCCACGAGCAACGTGAGCCCCACGGACCGGCAAGCGTCGAGCACGGCGTCGGGGTCGCGGTCGCGGGCCAGCGGGAGATGGAACACGCTGCCCGTCGAGGCGCGCACGGCCTTGCCGTTGTGGGGATCGACGGTGTCGCCCGCCAGCACGACGGCGTCGGCGCCCGCGGCGTCGGCCACCCGGATGACGGTGCCGGCGTTGCCGGGATCGGAGATGCCTGCGCAGACGACCACCAGCGACGGCTCCCCGCCCAGCGCAGCGAGCAGCGGGACGTCGAGCAGATCGCACACCGCGACGAGACCCTGCGGGGTGACGGTGTCCGACAACGACTCCGCCGCGCGGTCGGTGACCGGGACGATTCGCGCGCCCGTGCCGGACGCCGCGGCGAGCAGCTCCGGATTGCGGGCCGCGGCGACGTCGGTGACGAACAGCTCGTGGACGTGGCCGAACCTGATCGCCTCCCGGACGGCCTGCGCCCCCTCCACGAGAAAGCGCCCGGCCCGATCGCGCCCGGCGCGCCGCAGCAACTTGCGTGCTGCGACGACGCGCGGGGTGCGCTCGGTGCCGGGCGGTGCATCGATCGGGCTGGGGCCGCTCAGGCCGCGGTCCCGTCCTGCGCGGGGATCTGCACCGGGACGTTGGCGCGGGCGACCTCGACGATCGTCGCGAACGTGGCGGGGTCGGTGATCGCGATCTCCGAGAGCACCTTCCGGTCGACCTCGACACCCGCGATCTTCAGACCCTGGATGAAGCGGTTGTAGGTCAAGCCGTTCGCGCGGCACGCCGCGTTGATCCGGGTGATCCACAGCTGCCGGAAGTCGCCCTTCTTGGCGCGACGGTCACGGTAGGCGTAGTTGAGCGAGTGGAGCATCTGCTCCTTCGCCTTGCGGTAGAGCCGCGACCGCTGGCCGCGGTATCCGCTCGCGAGCTCGAGGGTCGTGCGACGCTTCTTGTGAGCGTTGACCGCGCGCTTCACGCGTGCCATGGGATGTCCTTACGTAGAGAGGGTCGGCGGGGGGTGGGGTTGCCCGCCGGCCGATCAGCGGGTGGGGAAGCTCAGATTCCGAGCATCTTCTTGACACGCCTGGTGTCGGCCTTGTTGACCTGCTTGACGCCGGACAGGTCGCGGGTCTCCTTGCTCGACTTGACCTCCAGGCGGTGCCGCAGACCTGCCTGCTGGCGCATGAGCTTGCCGGTGCCGGTCACCTTGACCCGCTTGGCCATCCCGCTGTGCGTCTTGTTCTTGGGCATTGCACATTCCTAGTCGACGGTGGTGCCCCCGTGACGGGGGCACCAGAGCTTGTCGTGCGGCGGTCTTCGTGGCCGTCAGGCCTGTGTCGCCTCTGCAGGCACTGCGGTTTCCGGCTGTGCATCGGGCTGCGTGGTCACCGACGCGACGTCCGGCTGTGCGAGCTGCGGCTGCGCATCCGGCTGGGCGTCCGCGGGCTGGGCGTCCGCCGACGAATCAGCGGTCTGCGACGTGGGCCGCGGCCGCACCGGCGGCTTCTTCGTCGGCGCGATCACCATCGTCATGTTGCGGCCGTCCTGCTTGGGTGCCGCCTCGACGATGCCCAGATCCACCACGTCCTCGGCCAGGCGCTGCAGCAACCGGAACCCGAGCTCGGGTCGGGACTGCTCGCGGCCGCGGAACATGATCGTGACCTTGACCTTGTTGCCACCCTCGAGGAAGCGCACGACATTGCGCTTCTTGGTCTCGTAGTCGTGGGTATCGATCTTCGGTCGGAGCTTCTGCTCCTTGATCGTGGTGAGCTGCTGGTTACGGCGGGACTCCCGAGCCTTCTGCGCGCTCTCGTACTTGAACTTGCCGTAGTCCATGAGCTTGCAGACCGGCGGGCGGGCCTGGGCGGCGACCTCGACGAGGTCGAGCTCGGCCTCCTGCGCGAGCCGCAGGGCGTCCTCGATACGCACGATGCCGACCTGTTCCCCGTTCGG
>JBKJPD010000261.1:0-2927 GCA_046595345.1 Pseudonocardia sp. | reverse complement strand
CGACGATGTTCTTCTCGCCGCCGACGAAGTCGAGCGTCGGGATTTTCACCTCGCCGCCGTAACCGATGATGTACCGCGAGCCGGCCGGTGCGGTCATCTGCCAGGCATCGTTCTCCGCGCCGCCCTCGGCGACGAAGTCGAAGACGACATTCGCGCCCTTGCCGTTGGTGAGGTCCTTGACGACGTCGATGTGGGTGCCGTCGGCGAGGACGGTCTCGTCGGCGCCGAGCTGCTTGGCCAGCGCCAGCGCGTCAGGGTTGCGGTCGACCACGATGATGCGGGTACCGGTGATGGCGGCCAGTGACTGGATGCCGATGTGGCCCAGGCCGCCCGCACCCTGCACGACCGCGGTGGTGCCGGGGTAGAGCAGGGGAGCTGCCTTGCGTACGGCGTGGTAGGCGGTGATGCCGGCGTCGGCGAGTGCCGCGACGTCGGCGGGGTTGGTCTTCGGGTCGAGCTTGACGCAAGCCCGAGCGGTGGTGAGCAGGTATTCCGCCATGCCGCCGTCGTTGTTCGACAGGCCGGGGAAGAACCCATTGTCGCACTGCATGTCCCTGCCCGCGCGGCAGGCGAGGCAGAGCCCGCAGCTGGGCTGCGGGTGCAGGATCACGGTGTCACCGACGGCGACGTTGGTGACACCTGCGCCGATCTCGTGCACCCAACCGGCGTTCTCGTGGCCGATGACGTAGGGCAGTTCGGGCCCCATCGCCTCGGCCCAGTCGCCGTTGATGATGTGCAGATCGGTGCGGCATACGCCGGCGCCACCGACCCTGATGATCACGTCGAGCGGACCCGAGAGCGTGGGCTCGGGGATGTCGTCGATCTTCGGATCCTCGTGGTACGCGTGTACCCGAACGGCCTTCACCGGCTTACCTCCTACGACGTCGATGTCTTGCCACGATTCCAATGGGAGGTGCGGTCGCTCACAACCGCCTCAATTCCACTGAGCGAGAAAAAGGACAAAACAGGCGTCATATCTGGATGGATGCAGAACCGCCACCTGCGATGACGGGACTCGTCCATCAACGACGTGGCGGGTGCGTCCAGACACATCACACCTGGCCAGAGGTCCGTATGGCCCTATGTGTGAGGTGTGCCGAGTGTCTCTACCCGCGAGTAATGTTTGTCGGGTGACGATGGACACCAGCTGGGTAGCCGCGGCGATGAGGCAGCGCGTGCCATGGGTGCGCACGGTGGGCGTGTGGTTCGAGGAGATCTCCGGGGAGCGCGCGGTCGCCCACCTGCCCGAGGACGACACCCTCCACAACCACGTCGGCGGACCCCACGCCGCGATGATCTTCGGGCTGGGGGAGACGGCGTCGGGCGCGGTCGGGCTGGCCGCGTTCGGCGCGGTGATGGAGCGGGCGACGCCACTGGTCGTGCGGTCCGAGATCGGCTACCTCAGGCTCGCGACGGGTCTGCTCACAGCCGTCGCGGTCCTCGACCGCCCGGCCGCGGAGGTGCTCGCGGAGCTCGACGCCGGTACGCGCCCCGAGTTCACGGTGACGGTCACGATCACCGACGAGCAGGGTCGCGAGACCACCCGCATGACGGTCGTCTGGACACTGCGCCCGAACCGGTAGCGTCGTACCGTATATCCCGTGCATGTGGTGATTGCAGGTGGACACGGGAAGATCGGGTTGCGGCTTGCTGCGCTGCTGACCGGGCGGGGTGACCTGGTGACCTCGGTGGTCCGCAACCCCGACCACCGCGGCGACGTCGAGACCACGGGCGCGTCGGTTGCCCTGGTGGACCTCGAGAGCGCCTCGGCGGCAACGCTGGCCGTCCATCTCGACGGGGCCGACGCGGTCGTCTTCGCCGCGGGCGCAGGCCCGGGTAGCGACGTCGCCCGCAAGGACACCGTCGACCGGGCAGCGGCCCTGTTGCTGGCCGATGCCGCACGGATCGCCGGGGTGCGCCGCTATCTGCTCGTCTCCGCCACCGGCGTCGATACCCCGCCGGTGGCCGGCACCGGTGAGGCGTGGGCGGCCTATCTGCTGGCGAAGAAGGCCGCGGAGGACGCGGTCCGCGCCACTGACCTCGAGTGGACGATCCTGCGTCCGGGGCGGCTGACCGACGACCCCGGCACCGGTAAGGTACTTCTCGCCCCGCCGCCCGCCGCCCGCTCCGCGTCGATGGTCGGGTCCGAGAGCAGCTCGTCGGCCATCACCCGCGACGACACCGCCGCCGTACTCGCCGCGCTGCTCGACACCCCGGGTACCGCCGGACAGGTGCTGGAGCTGCAACAAGGCGAGATCGGCGACGTCGAAGCCGTAGCGGGGTTCGCGTCATGAGCCGCGAGTTCGATGTCATCGTCATCGGCGGCGGAGCGGTGGGGGAGAACGCCGCCGACTATGCCGCCCGGGCCGGACTGACCGCGGTGATCGTGGAGGCCGAACTGCTCGGCGGGGAGTGCTCCTACTGGGCCTGCATGCCTTCCAAGGCGCTGCTGCGCACCGGACACGCCGTCGCCGCCGTCCGCAGGCTGCCCGGCACCACCGCCGAGTTCGATCCGCTCGCCGTGCTGGCCCGCCGCGATGGGTTCACCCACGGCTGGAACGACGACAGCCAGGTGCAGTGGGCCGAGGGCGCCGGTATCACCGTGGTTCGCGGGCACGCGCGGATCACCGGGGATCGTGCTGTGGCCGTCGACGGGGAAACGCTCACCGCGCGGCACGCCGTGGTCGTCTGCACCGGGAGCGTGCCGATCAGCCCGCCCGTGCCCGGCCTCGACACCGTGCGCACCTGGGGTTCCCGCGAGGCCACGTCGGCGAAGCAGATCCCGCCGCGCCTTGGCGTCCTGGGCGGGGGTGTCGTCGGGTGTGAGCTGGCGCAGGCCTTCCGGCGTCTCGGCTCAGAGGTGACACTCGTGCAGAGCGGGCCCCGGCTGCTGGCGTCGATGGAGCCCTTCGCCGGCGAGCGGGTCG
>JBKJPD010000202.1:0-3088 GCA_046595345.1 Pseudonocardia sp. | reverse complement strand
TCGCCCGCCACCTCGACGCGGTACCCGGCTCGGCCGAGGTAGCGACTCACGACGTCGCGAACGGTCATGTCGTCGTCCACGACCAGAGCCAGCGGGCGGTCGGTCATCGCAGTTCCTGCACGGGACCCGAGGCTAGTCGCGGCGCCACCGCCTACCCGGTCGTTGTCATCGGACCGTAAGCCCACCGGAACGACGTCACCGGTCGGTAAGGCGTTTCACCCGGTTGCGCAGCCACGCCGGCCCTAGCCTCGTCGATCATGGGCGACCTGATCGACGTCATCCTCCCGTGTCTGGACGAGGCACAGGCGCTCCCCGGCGTCATCCGCGCGCTCCCGCCGGGATTTCGTCCGCTCGTGGTCGACAACGGCTCGACGGACGGCACGCCGGAGATCGCGGCAGCGATGGGTGCGCAGGTGCTCCACGAGAGCAGGCGCGGCTACGGGGCAGCCGTGCACACCGGGCTCGTCGGCGCCACCACCGACATCGTCGCGTTCCTCGACGCGGACGGCTCCCTCGATCCGGCCATGCTGCCGGGAATGGTGACTCTGCTGGACGGGGTGGACCTCGTCGCGGGCCGCCGGGTGCCGCAGGGCCGCGGCGCCTGGCCGTGGCATGCGCGCGCCGGGAACGCCGCGATCGCGACGCTGCTCCGCCGTCGCGGGGTGAACGTCCACGACATCGCGCCGATGCGGGTGGTGCGCCGGCAGGCGCTGCTCGATCTCGACGTCACCGATCGCGCCTTCGGTTACCCGCTCGAACTCCTCGTCCGTGCCGGGGCAGCGGGCTGGCGGATCACCGAGGTCGACGTCACCTACCGCCCCCGCACCGGTGGGAAGTCGAAGGTGTCCGGCTCGGTGCGCGGCACCATGCGGGCAGCCCGCGACATGGCTGCGGTGCTTACGTGATCGAGCTTGCCGTGCTGGTGCTCGCCAAGGCACCTGAGCCCGGCCGCGTGAAGACGCGCCTGTGTCCGCCGCTGACCGCCGCACAGGCCGCCGACCTGGCCGCCGCGGCACTTCTGGACAGCATCGCGGCCGCCGCGGGTGTCCCCGGCGCACGGCCCGTCGTCGTGCTGACGGGTCTGTTGGAGCGGGCGGCCCGGCGCGCCGAGCTCGGTGCAGCGCTGGGTATCTGCACCGTGATCCCGCAGCGGGGCGACGGGCTCGGCGATCGGATCGCCGCCGCACACCGCGACGCCGAGGCCCTGCTGCCGGGCGTGCGGACCCTGCAGATCGGCATGGACACCCCCCAGGCCGACGCCGCGTTGCTGTGCGACGCCGACGCCGCTCTCACCGCCCCCGGGGTGGACGCGGTGCTCGGCCCCGCCGTCGACGGCGGCTGGTGGTGCCTCGGGCTGCGCCGCCCCGCCGACGCCGCACTCATCGCGGCCGTCACGACCTCTCGCGGTGACACCGGAGAACGCACGCTGCACGCGCTGCGCACCGCCGGGCTACGTGTGGCGCTGCTCCCCGAGCTGACCGACGTCGACGCCGCCGCCGATGCCGCGGCCGTCGCGGCGGCCGCACCGGAGACGCATTTCGCCGCCGCGGTACGTGCCCTGCCCGCAGATGTCCTCGGCCTGCCGGTCGTCGGGCGCAGCGCGTGACCGCCGACGTGCTCTCCCCCGCGGAGGCGGCAGCATGACGATCGACGTGCTCTCCCCCGCGGAGGCGGCAGCATGACGATCGAACTGCTCGCCCCCACCGCCTTTTCGCCGCTCCGCTGAGCGGTCAGCAGGCCGGACTGTTGCGCAGCGACGGGCGCGTCGCACCGCTCGACGTCGAGCGCTGGCGTGCCCCCGCCGCGGGCGAGGACTCCTTGCTGCTCGGCCGCTGCCGAGGCGCGACGATCGATCTGGGCTGTGGCCCCGGTCGGCTGCTCGAGGCGCTCGCCCTGCGCGGTTTCCCGGTGCTCGGGGTGGACGTCGCCCCGGAAGCGATCGCGCAGTGCCGGCGACGCGGTGTGTCGGCGATGCATGCCGACGTGTTCGGCGCGCTACCGGGAGAGGGCACGTGGGCGCACGCGCTGCTCGCCGACGGAAATCTCGGGATCGGTGGCGACCCGGTGGCCCTGTTGCGCCGGTCCGTCGAGTTGATCGCCCCGGCGGGTTCGGTGCTCGTCGAGCTCGACTCCACCGAACCGGGCTGTGGTGCGGTCTGGCGCAGGTGCGCGGCCGCCACGACGTCAGCACGCCGTTCCCCTGGGCCGCGGCGGGACCGGCGGTGCTGTCGCGACTTGCGCGGCAGGCCGGGCTGCGGCCGAGTGTGATCTACCGCGGCATACGCAGCTTCACGGAACTGGTGCCGGGCCGGCCCCCGAAGGTAGGTAGATGGGCCGCGCCGGCGCGGGGAGGGGGTGCCGGCGCCGGTGCGGCCCAAAATCCCCGACCGTGGGGCACCACGGATGGGACTGCCGTACGGAAACACCCCGAAGGCGGCCTCGTCAAGAGGGCGCGATGGTCTGATCGTTCACTGGTGCCTCCTCGACCGTACGGATGTGTGAATCTAGGACCCGTCGAGGGTCACCATGACCGGCTGCCCGTCCACCATCAGGGACACTTGATCGAGTGGTGCCTTTTTCCGGATCGCCGCGATCAGCTCATTGCCATTGGTGATGATGCGGTTGTCGACCCGGGTGACGACCTGCCCCGGGCGCAGGCCCGCCCGGTCTGCGGGCCCGCCCGGCACGATCGGACCAAGTACCGCCCCGTCGGTTTCCGTGCCCCCCCCGCTGTTGACCCGCACCCCGAGAACGGTGCGGATGGCCCGCCCGGTGGTCTCCAGTTCCTTCGCGGTGCGGCGCGCCTGGTTGATCGGGATGGAGAAACCGACGCCGATCGACCCGCCCTGCCCTCCCGTGGTGGCGATGGCGGAGTTGATGCCGACGACCCGGCCCCGCATGTCCACCAACGGCCCGCCGGAGTTGCCGGGGTTGATGGCGGCATCGGTCTGCAGCGCGTTGAGAACGGTGGATTCGCCCGCGCCGGAATCCGGACCGACGCTCACGGCGCGATCGAGCGCGCTGACGATGCCCGCGGTGACGGTGCCGCCCAGCCCGAGCGGTGATCCGAACGCGACGACCGGCTGGC
>JBKJPD010000124.1:0-5945 GCA_046595345.1 Pseudonocardia sp. | reverse complement strand
GCCAACTACTGGCGCATCGACGGCATGACCGACACGGACTTCGAGTGGTTCGAGTACAAGTACCCGGGCTGGTACGACAAGTACGGCGCATGGTGGGAGAACTACAACCGCCTCTCGACCCCGAACGGGCACAACCCGATCGTGTTCGAGGACGTCGACTACGTCTACCCGGCCCGTTGCTGGACCTGCATGGTCCCGTGCCTGGTCCGCGAGGACATGGTGATGGCCGACATCGACGGCGTCACGCGTACGTACTGCCACGAGGTCTGCCGCTGGACGGACGTCGAGGCCTTCCGAGGCACCTACCAGGGTCGCGAGACCCCGAACATGGGCCGGCTCGTGGGCAACCGCGAGTGGGAGACCCTGTACGACGGCTGGAACTGGGCCGACGTTGTCGAGGACATGGGATTCGTCCGCGACGATGGCAAGACTCTGACCGCACAGCCCCACCTCGACTTGAACCCCAAGAAGATGTGGACGCTGGACCACCTTCGGCGCTGCCCGCCGTGTGGCAGCCCGAACGTTGCGATCAACGGGATGGACGCAGCCGGTAAGGCCGCGTTCCTCGCTGACTACAACCGTCAGGGACCCGCCGGCCGTCCGGCACCCGCGAGCGCCTGAGCGCGGGTCAGGTGAGGGGGGAGAGCCGACGGTGCCACCGTCGGCTCTTCCCCTGCCAAGGCCCCGCACAGTCAGGTCCTCGATCGGCCGGGTTCCTGCCTCCTCAGCTCCTCCCGACGCGATGTCGGTGACGAAAGGTCATCCATGGGTAAGAAACACATCGTGCGGTTCGAGCCGGTGGGCATCGAAATCGAGGTCGATGAGGACCAGAACATCCTGCGCGCGGCCGCCGAGCAGGGCGTGCAGCTCATGCACGGCTGCAAGGAAGGCCAGTGCTCAGCATGCAAGTCCTTCGTCCTTGAGGGCGAGGACATCGAGCTCGACTCGTACTCCACGTTCGCCCTTCCGGACTACGAGAAGGAAGCAGGTTCGACCCTTCTCTGTCGGGCGCACGCCTACGAAGACCTGGTGATCGAACTCCTCAACTTCGATGAGGAGATCATCCGGTCGGGGCTGCCCCTGCGGAAGGGTGTGGCGGAGGTCGTCTCCAACGAGGCGGTCACCCACGACTTGCGACATCTGACACTGAAGTTGCTGGAGCCGGCGGAGATCAAGTTCTTCCCGGGCCAGTACCTCGACATCTTCGTCCCGGGCACGGAGGAGAGTCGTTCGTTCTCGATGGCCAACACCCCGGACAAGGAAAGTGGCTTGTTCGAGTTCGTCATCAAGGTCTACCCCGACGGTTTGTTCTCGAACTTCCTCGCCAATCGGGTGCAGATCGGCGACCGCCTGGACGTGGAGGGCCCTTTCGGTACCTTCACGCTCCGAGAGAGCCGAAACTCCCCGATCATCTTCGTCGGCGGTGGCGCGGGGCTCTCCCCGGTTTTGGGCCTGCTGCGATCAATGGCCGATCGCGGCGTGGAGCGCAAGGCCGTCTTCTACTACGGGGCCCGCCAGCAGCGGGACCTGTGCTTCGAGAAGGAACTCCGGGAGTTGGAGAACAGGCTTCCCGGCTTCCGATACGTCCCGGCGCTCTCTGAGCCCACCGGTGATGACACCTGGAGCGGGGAGGTCGGGATGATCACCGACGTCGTCGCGAGGTGTGAACCGAGCCTGAGTGGGATGGAGGCCTATGTGTGTGGGCCGCCACCCATGGTGGACGCGGCGATCCCGTTGCTCACAAATCTCGGAGTTCCCGAGCAGTACATCTTCTACGACAAATTCACCACCACCGGTGAACAAGAAGGCGAGGACGGCCAATGACGACCACCGAACGCCCGGAGCGTAACGTTCCGCGGCCCGCGTTCACGGACGCGGAAGCCGGCGCACAGGAGTTCCCCGACTCCGGCGCCAGCGCACGCCGGTACAACTACTACAAGCCGGCGAAGCGCAAGCAGACCCACTACGAGGACGTCACCGTCGACGTCCAGCCTGACCCGCGGCACTACCTGTCGCAGGGTTGGATCTACGGCTTTGCGAACGGTGAGGCCGGCTACCCGCTGACCTGGACGAAGCTCAAGGCCTGGGGTGTAGACCTCCCGGAGCCCGTGCGCGGCGTCGGCACCGGCGGTGGCGGCAAGGACCTGGTGTGGCCGGCCCACGGCTGGCACGAATTCCGCGACCCCAACGAGGAATGGGAGATGACGTTCTACCGCTACAACGCGAACGTCGTCCGCCAGACCACCCAGAACATCGACAACGCCCGGTTCGCCAAGGCGTTCGCCAACTGGACCCCGAACTGGAAAGAGTTCGTCGAGCGCAACGTCGGCGCGTGGATGCACGTCGAGCACATCCTCGGCCTGTACGTCTTCGCCGCCTGCAACCGCTCCGGCCCGACGAACATGCACAACACGGCGATGGTCGTCAACAGCATGCACAAGATCCGCTTCGCGCAGGATCTCGCGCTGTACAACCTGACGCTCTCCGAGGAGATCGAGGGCTTCGACGGCACCGCCCACGTCGACGCGTGGAACAACGACCCGGAGTGGCAGGGCGTCCGCAAGGTCACCGAGGCCCTCACGGCGATCGACAACGACTGGGGCGAAATGATCTTCGCCACCAACATCGTCTTCGAGCCGCTGCTCGGCGAGCTGTTCCGCAGCAACCTGGTGCAGCAGTCCTCCGCCGGTAACGGCGACTTCGTGACCCCGACCGTCATGGGCGCCGGAGAGTATGACTACTCCCAGCGGGACCTGCGCTGGACCGAGGCGTGCTTCGGCCTGCTGACGGCGGACAAGGAGTTCGCGGAGTACAACAAGGACATCATGCAGGGCTGGATGTCCAAGTGGGTGCCGCAGTGTCTCGAAGCGGCACGCACCCTGCAGCCGCTGTGGTCGCAGGCCGACAACAAGCCCCCGCGTTTCGAGGACTCCCTCGACCACGCCAAGAGCCGCTTCGCCGGCATCGTGACCGAGCTCGGCCTCGAGATCCCGAAGGAGCTGTCGCTGTGACCAGTTTCAAGACGGCCGAGAGCCCGTTCAAGGCGGATAACTCCGCCTCGGGCAAGTGCGGCGTAACCCTCATGACCAACCAGGTCGGCGCAGTCGTCGCCGAGGTCATGAACCGCCAGGAGAACGTCACCATCAGCCACCTGCCGTCGATGATTCGCGTCGACTGCGTGGGCCGGATGGACTTCATGTATGACGAGATCTCCGAGGCACTCGGCGAGGAGGAGGGCTTCTACGACGCCTCCGAGTTCGAGGAGAACATGTCCACGCACTACGGCAAGATGATCCACATGGATGACCGGACGGTCATGTTCGGCAACCTGGAGGAAGCGGCCGAGTACATCGGCGACATGCTGCCCCCGCAGATCGGCTAGGAACGATCTTCCCCGGGTCGCCGTCCGTGCACTCCGGTGCGGATGGCGGCCCGGGCCGCTTTTTGTCTCACCCCCGCGCAGTTGATGACATCTCGTTACCCAGGAGGGCCCCGTGGCCAAGGAACTCAAGTTCGGACAGGAAGCCCGCGACCTACTGAAGGCCGGCGTCGACCAATTGGCCGAAGCGGTCAAGTCGACGCTGGGGCCCAAGGGCCGCAACGTCATCCTGGAGAAGATCACCGGCACGCCGGAGGTCACGAACGACGGTGTCACCATCGCGCGGGAGATCTATCTGAAGGACCCGTTCGAGAACATGGGTGCTCAGATCCTCAAGGAAGCGGCGATCAAGACCAACGACATCGTCGGTGACGGCACCACCACCGCCACGGTGATGGCGCAGGCGATCGTCCGCGAGGGCATGAAGGCCATCACGTCGGGTGGTAACCCGGTGCTGGTCAAGCGCGGAATCGACGTCGCTGTCGCCGCGATCGTGGCGCACCTGTCCACCGTGTCGCACCCGGTGGACAGTCTCGAACACCTCTCCCGCGTCGCCGCCATCTCCGCCAACGACGACGAGTCGATCGGCCGGATCGTGGCTGAGACGCTGCACACCGTCGGCATCGACGGCGTGATCTCCGTCGCGGACGGCCCGTCGCTCGGTCTCTCGGTCAACTACGTCGAGGACTTCGAGTTCGAGAACGGCTACGTCTCGCCGTACCTGGTGACCGACCCGGGCAGCATGATGGCGATTCTCGACGACCCGTACATCCTGATGTCGGCCGAGAAGATCACCGACGTCCGCTCGCTGATGCCGATGCTCGAGCGGGTCATGCGCGACCCCCGGCCCCTGGTGATCATCGCCGAGAAGGTGGATGGCACCGCGCTGCAGATGCTGGTGCACAACCACGTCAACGGCCACCTGAAGGTCACCGCCATCCAGGCGCCGGGCTTCGGGGAGAAGCGCGTGCACAACCTGGAGGACATCGCCGCCCTGTGTGGCGGCAAGGTGCACTCGAAGGCGTCGGCGTTCTCGCTGGAGCAGGTCACGCTCGAGCACCTCGGCCGGGCCTCGCAGGTGCGCGCCACCAACGAACACACCGCGATCATCGGTGGTGGTGCGGCACGGGAGTCCGTGGAGCTGCGCCTGTCCCAGCTGCGGGCCGAGATGCACCGCGCCAGCATCGGCACCGACGAGGACTGGCTGGGCGACCGCATCGCGCGGCTGTCCGGCAAGGCCGCGATCATCTCTGTCGGCGCCCCGACCAACGCCGAACTCAAGGAGATCCGACACCGCGTCGACGACTCTTTGCAGGCCACCCGGGCCGCCATGGCGGAGGGCATCGTCGCAGGTGGCGGTTCGGCGCTGCTGCATTCCGATCAGGCGCTGGACAAGCTTGAAGTCAGCGGTGACTACGAGATCGGCGTCGAGATCGTCCGTAGGGCGCTCACCGAGCCGGTCTTCCTGATCGCCACCAACGCCGGCTACATCGGTGCCGATGTCGTCAAGCAGGTCAGCGACATGGGAGTCGATGACGGCTTCGACGCCCTCGAGGGCCGCTTCGGTAACATGATCGAAATGGGCATCCTCGACCCGCTGCGGGTTGTGCGGTCCGCGCTGCAGAACGGCGCCTCGGTGGCCGGTCTGATCCTCACCACGAACTCGTTGGTTGCCGAGGAGGTCACGCCGTGGAACAAGGCGCTGATGACCGAGTTCGGCCCGCTCGACGAGGGCATCCCGCAGCCGTCCCCGGACTCGAGCTCGCCGCAGTCGCTGGGCATGGGCCCGACGTCCGCCTAGGGACCGACTGTCGTGTACGCGCCCGGCGGTGGTGAGCGCTACCTCGTGATCGACGCCCAGGTGCACGCCTGGGATGCGAGCCCGCACAACCAGGCGATCCCCGCCGGGGAGGCGTATGCGCTCGACCTCCTGCGTCGGCACTGTGAGCTCGATGGAGCCGCGGTGCCGTCGTACGAGGTCGAGCGTGTCTCGGAGGAAGGTCTCGTCCGGGACCTGTTCGAAGCGGGCTATGTCGACCGCGCGGTCCTGCAGCCGGTGGTGCTCGGGGATCTGTTCGTCCTCGGGTTCTCACCGCTGGCCTGGCACGCCGAGGTGGCCGGATGGCTGCCCGACCGGTTCGTGTTGAGCGGCGAGCTCGATCCGGACGGGGGCCATCTGGCCGGCCGCGGTTTCGGCGCACGGGTCCGGCGATTCGACCTGCGGGCGGTCACGCTGTGCGAGATGCGCCGCCCGACCGGACGGATGCACCTGCACGACCCGTGGCTGCGCCGCGTCCTCGCCCGTTGCGGCGAGGCCGGCGCGGACGTCGTGCACATCGGCGTCGGGCCGTCCTCGCTGCCGGCGCCGTGGCGTCGGGACGTGGTGCCCACGCCGCGCGGGAACACCGTTCCGCCGCGCCGGTCCGGGCCGGGGCCGCGGGTGCCGAGCTGGGCCGAACCGGTGCGTGCGGGCTCGGCGCAGCCGGTGCGGACCAGGGCCACCGAACGGGTAGCCCCTCCCAGCTTCGATGTCGCCGAGTTCCGTGACCTGGCGCGGGCGCTCCCG
>JBKJPD010000060.1:0-8038 GCA_046595345.1 Pseudonocardia sp. | reverse complement strand
GTGATCCTCCAGATGATCTCGCTGGAGCTCGGCGCGCTCACCGAGTTCCCGTTCGTGGAGCGCCCCGACGAGCGGTCGGTCAACGACGGTCTCGCGCTGCTGCAGGAGCTGGGGGCGCTGCATGAGGAACCCAGAGGACAGCAGCCGAGCCTGACCCCCGTCGGGCGGGCACTGGCCGCCCTCCCCGTCGACCCCCGGCTGGGCCGGATGCTCGTCGAGGCCGACCGCACCGGCTGCCTGCGGGAGGTCCTCGTGATCACCGCCGCTCTATCGGTGCAGGATCCACGGGAACGGCCGACCGAACAGCGCCAGGCCGCGGACGAGAAGCACAACCGGTTCTCCGCGGACGGGTCTGACTTCCTGGCCTTCCTGTCCTTGTGGCGCTACCTCGACGAACAGCGCGCCGAGCTCACCGGCAACCGGTTCCGCAAGATGCTGCGCGAGGAGTTCCTGCACTACCTGCGCATCCGCGAGTGGCAGGACCTGCATTCGCAGCTCCGCTCAGCCGCCCGCAACGCCGGGATGACGCTCACCGACACAGACACCACGGCGCCGACGACCGGGGCCGCCGACGATCCGGCGGCAGACCGTATCCACGTCGCCGTCCTCTCCGGGCTGCTCAGCCAGGTCGGGCTGCGCGAAGGCGCTGATGCCGCCGGTGCTCCGCGCGGTGGGGGGACGCGGGAGTACCTCGGCGCCCGGGGGGCCAAGTTCATGATCTTCCCGGGGTCCTCGCTGGCGAAGAAGCAGCCCCAGTGGGTGATGGCCGCCGAGCTCGTGGAGACCTCGCGGCTGTTCGCCCGCACCGTCGCCCGCATCAAGCCGGAGTGGATCGAGCCGCTCGCCGGGCACCTGGTCAAACGGGTTTACTCCGAGCCGCACTGGTCCCGCAAGCGCGCCGCCGCCGTCGCGACCGAACGCGTGACACTGCACGGCATCCCGATCGTCGTCGGGCGCACCGTCGACTACGGACGGATCGATCCCGAGGTCTCGCGGGAACTGTTCGTCCGGCACGCGCTCGTGGAGGGCGACTGGGACACCCGCCACCCGTTCTTCCACGCGAACCGGGCGCTGCTCGAGGACGTCGAGGAGCTGGAACACCGGGCCCGGCGCCGCGATCTGGTGGCCGACGAGGAGACGCTCGTCGCGTTCTACGAGGAGCGCATCCCGGCCGAGGTGGTGTCAGGGCGGCACTTCGACTCGTGGTGGAAGCGCACCAGATCGCCGAACCTACTGGACTTCACCGAGGAGATGCTGCGCACGGCGCAGGCCTCCGAGGTCGACCGCGGCGACTATCCCGACCACGTCGAGGCAGGCGGCCTGACACTGCCGCTCTCGTACGCGTTCGAGCCCGGCACAGCCACCGACGGCGTCACGGTCGACGTGCCGGTGGCCGCACTGCACCAGGTGGATCACACCCCGTTCACCTGGCAGGTGCCCGGGTTGCGCGTGGAACTGGTCACCGCACTGATCAAGACGCTGCCCAAACAGCTGCGCAGACTGTTCGCTCCCGCGCCCGACCACGCCCGCGCCGTGCTCGCCCGGCTCCAGGTCGCCGGTACCGACAGCGGCTATCGCGAGCCCCTGCTCGACGGGCTGGAGCGAGAGCTGGGCCGTATGCGCGACGTCGACATCCCCCGTTCCGCCTGGGAGCTCAACCGTCTGCCCGACCACCTGACCGTGACGTTCCGGGTGGTCGACGAGTCCGGCAACGAGGTCCGGCGCGGCACCGACCTGGAGGCGCTGCGCCGCGAGCTCGCGCCGAAGGTGCGCGCGGAGCTCGCCGCCGCAGGGGTCGAGCTCGAACGCCGCGGCCTCACGACGTGGACGATCGGCACGCTCCCCCGCGAGCACCGGATCCGCCGCGGAACCCACGTCGTCACCGGTTTCCCCGGGTTGATCGACCGCGGGGCGACAGTGGACGTCCGGGTCTTCCCCACAGCGGTCGAGCGCGATCCGGCGATGTGGCGCGGTGTCCGTCGACTCCTGCTGCTCGACACACCGTCGCCCGCCCGGCAGGTGCAGCGCGATCTCGACAACCCCGCGAAGCTCGCGCTGTCGCGCAACCCGCACGGGTCCGTCGCCGCGCTGATGGAGGACTGCGTCACTGCCGCCGCCGACGCCCTGATCCTCGCGGCGGGCGGCCCGGCCTGGGACGACCGCGGCTACGCCCGCCTGCAGAAGCTGTTCCGGGAACGCCTGGGGTCGACCACGCTGCAGGTGCTGCAGGCCGTGCGTGGCGTGCTCGTCGTCCGGCACCGCGTGCAGGCTCTGCTCGCCGATGCGCGTGCATCTCTGCTGCGCCCGGGAATCGCGGACATCACCGCCCAGCTCGACGCGCTGGTGGGCCCCGGCTTCGCCACGACGGCAGGTGCGGCGCGGCTCGCTGACGTCGCCCGCTACCTGGAGGCGATCGAGCGACGGATCGAGAAGCTGCGGGTCGACCCCACACGGGACGCCGATTGGACCGCCCAGGTACGCGTGGTCGCCGCCGAGTACGCGGCCGAGGTGGTCGCGCTCCCCCCGGGCATCGAGCCTCCCGCGGAGCTGCGCGAGATCCGCTGGATGATCGAGGAACTGCGGGTCTCGCTGTACGCGCATCCGATCCGCACCCGCTATCCCGTGTCGATCAAGCGGATCCAGAAGGCCATCGACGAGCTCCCGCGCCAGTAGCGCTACAGGTGGCGGCTCGTCGAGCTCGACCCGGCGCGGTCTCGACAGGTCCGGGACGGTCACGCGTGTCACGATTACGGCTAGACGAACACAGGGGGGTCATCGATGACCGCGTACGAGCACCTCGGGGAGGCGCTGGGCACGGACTTCTTCTCCGTCCGCGA
The DNA here is from genome assembly GCA_046595345.1 of Pseudonocardia sp. Lineage (GTDB taxonomy): Bacteria > Actinomycetota > Actinomycetes > Mycobacteriales > Pseudonocardiaceae > Pseudonocardia. The sequence continues at coordinate 5,201 of JBKJPD010000060.1, read as the reverse complement.
GCAGTTCACCGGCGAGCAGTGGGAGAAGTTCATCGCCGTGCGCAAGTTCGTCGACGACGAGGTGCTGCCCGACATCGGGACGTACTGGGAGAAGGCGGAGCTGCCCTGGCACCTGTTCCGCCGGCTGCCCGAGCTCAAGATCGTCGGAGAGGACATCCAGGGCCACGGCGCGGCGGGGATGAGCCCGATGGCGTGCGGGCTCGTCCACATGGAACTGCACCGCGGCGACGGCTCGCTGGGCACGTTCCTCGGCGTGCACGCAGGGCTCGCGATGCAGTCGATCGCGATGTGTGGATCCGCCGAGCAGGGGCAGCGCTGGCTGCCGGCGATGTCCACACTGGACAAGATCGGCGCGTTCGCGCTCACCGAGCCGGAGCACGGGTCGGACTCGATCGCGCTGGAGACCACCGCCCGCCGCGACGGTGACCACTGGATCCTCGACGGCTCGAAGCGCTGGATCGGCAACGGCACGATCGCCGATCTCGTCATCGTCTGGGCCCGCGACACCGGCTCCGGCGACGTCAAGGGTTTCGTCGTCGAGACCCCGACCGAGGGCTACGAGGCCGGCGTCATCACCGGAAAGCTGTCGCTGCGCTCGGTGTGGCAGGCCGACATCACGCTCACCGGCGTGCGGGTGCCCGACGAGAACCGGCTCGAGAACGCGCGGACCTTCAAGGACTGCGCGAAGGTCCTGGCCAACACCCGCGGGGTCTGCGCATGGATGGCGCTCGGGCACGCGACCGCGGGCTACGACGCGGCGATGCGCTACGCGATGGCGCGCCACCAGTTCGGCAAGCCGCTGGCCTCGTTCCAGATCGTGCAGCAGCGGCTCGTGCACATGCTCGCCGACCTGACATCGATGCAGCTCTACTGCATGCAGATCGGGCGCCTCGCCGACGCGGGTCGGCTGTCCCCCACCGTCGCGGGACTGGCGAAGATGCACAACACCCGGACCGCCCGCAAGATCCTCTCTGAAGCCCGGGACCTGTTGGGGGGCAACGGAATCCTGCTCGAACACCACGTCGTTCGGCACTGGGCCGACATCGAGGCCATCCACACCTTCGAGGGCACCGAGACGATGCAGACGCTGATCGTGGGACGCGACATCACCGGGATCAGCGCTTTCACCTGAGCGTCGGACCCGGGCGCAACCCCGACGCCCGCGTCCCCCGAGCGGCATGCCCGGTGATCGTTGATCCTCAACGCACTAGACGACCGGGCCCACCGGGAGGCCGGCGGCCTTCCACGCCCGGTAGCCGCCGTCGAGGTCGGTGGCGTTGCACAGCCCGATGTCCTGCAGCGACGCCGCCGCGAGGCTCGAACTGTAGCCCTCCGAGCAGAAGGCGATCCAGACGACGTCGTGGTCGGTGGCCTCCGGGATGCGGGCGTCGGAGATGGGGTCGAGGCGCCACTCGAGGTGGTTGCGCTCGATCACCAGAGCCCCGGGCAGCACGCCCTCCTGCTCCCGCTGCCAGCCCGGCCGGGTATCGACGAGGAACGCGCCGGCGGCCACCATCTCGGCGGCGCGCCGCGGGCCAGGGCGGTCCAGCCGCGCGCGGGCGGCGGCCAGGAGGTCGTGCACGGTCTGCGGGGTCATCCCAGTTCTTTCAGCCTCGATCAGTGCACTCGGCCACCGGACCGTACCGACTCGCGGGGGTGCGGACGTCAGCGGTGGGCGGCGAGCCACTTCCGGAGATCGGCAAGGGGCTGCTCACGCTCCGGCTCGTTGTAGATCTCGTGCCACAGCCCTTCGTACCAGTGCACCGTCTGATCCGGGGAGCCGCTGGTCGACGCCAGCAACCTGCTGCCGGCCGGGTCGGTGAGCTCGTCGTGCGTGCCGTGCTGCAGGAGCAGCGGAAGGCGCAGCCCGCGGGCCCGCTCGGGCAACACGTCGAACTGGCCGAACAGCGCCGACGACAGCCCGAGCGTCGGGTTTCCCTGGTGTACCAACGGATCGGCGAGGTAGGCGGCCAGCACGGCGGGGTCTTTGCTGACCTTGGTGGAGTCGATGCCGGCCGGACGCAGCGTCGGCAGGAACTTCGCCAGCATCCGCAGCACCGGGACGGCGGCCTTCGGCACCGCGTTGCTCGCGAGCGCCGGAGCCGACAGCACCAAGCCCTGGAGGTCGTCCTGGTGGTCCAGGGCGTAGGCCAGTGCGATCTGGCCGCCCATGCTGTGCCCGAGCAGGAACAACGGCAGGCCGGGGTGGCGGGCCACGACGAGGCGGCGGAACGCGTCGAAGTCGGCTAGCCAGTTGTCGTAGGAGTCGAGGTGGGCACGACGGCCGCCGGAACGTCCGTGGCCGCGGTGATCCAGGCCATAGACCGCCCAGCCGTCCGGGGCGAGGGCCTCGACCAGGTTGCCGTAACGGCCCGAGTGCTCACCGAGGCCGTGGCAGAGGAGCAGCACACCGTTCGGCGCGACGCCCGGAAGCCAGCCCTGCCAGAATAATTCGACGCCACGGGCACCGTTCAGCCTGCCCTCCACCCGCACCTGCTGCTCGGCCATAGAGCAGAACCTATCCGGCCCAGCGGCTCAGCGCCGCCCAATCATCAGGTCGTCGATCCGGTCGTCCTCGCAGATGGGAAGGCCCTTCTCCGAGGGCCCGGCCGGGTCCAGTTCGACGTCGTGCTGAAGATCGGCGCCGTCCGCCATGTCCACCACCACCGCGATCGGCTCGCAGCCCGCAGCGACCACGGACAGCCCGTACTCGCCCGCACCGAGATCTCCGATGCGGAAGGTGCCGTCGGCGGCGCTGTCGACGGCGTCGACGATCTCGCCGTCCTGCACGAGCGTCAGCCGGGCGCCCGTGATCGGACCGCCCTCGCCGAACACCGACCCGCTCAGTGCCGCCGACCGCGCCAGCAGCACCACCGCCTCGACCACGGCGTCGGACACCGCGTCGGACACGGTGAGCGCGACGACGCCGGGCTGGTGGTGCGGCGCGGTCGAGACGACCACGTACGTCCCGGGGCGAGGTGCCCCTAGCGTGCCGCGGCCTTCCGTGTCGGAGATGGCCGTGGAGCACTCCCGGCCACCGTCGTCCAACAGCGCGACAGCGGCGCCGACGACCCCGGAACCGTCTCGGGCAAGGGCACGGAAGTGCACGGACTGCGCCGGTCCGGGCCCGTCGACCGGGGTCGTTCCCTGGCCGGCCGGTACGACCGACAACACGGGCGCGTTGTCCGGGCGCAGGGTCGGATCGGCGAACCCGAACGTACGGAGCAGTGCCAGATCGGCGGCGACATGCGTGGCCACCGTGTCCTCAGCCGAGCGCCGGGCACGGGGCGGGGCGGCGACCTCGTCGTCGTCGCTCGGGGCCGCGTGCATATCCGGGTCAGCGGCGACGGTGGTGGCGGTGGCGGGTGCCGGGGCGGCCGTCAGCGGGAGGTGCGCGCCGGCGCGCGCCGGCCCGCGCCCGTCGTCGTCCCCGTCGACCTCGTCCGACTCGACCCAGCCCGCCCAGTCGTCGTCCCAGAAGTCCGGCGGCGGGTCGGTGACCGGGGTCTGCGGGAGGTCCGCCACCGGAGGCACCGCAGCTATCACCGGTGACGGGAGGCTCAGCGGCGCCGGTGCCGGCGGGGCGGCCTCGGCGAGTGGAATCCAGACGCTGTCGTCGTCGCCCGCCATCCGGGCTGCCCGGGCCCACGGGGTGTCTCCTGCACTACCGGGCACACGGGACGGAACCGATGCGACAGTGGGAGCCTCTGTCGCGGCCGGATCGGGTACGACCTCGGGCTCGGCAGCGGGCCCCGCGGCGGCGGGTCCGGATTCCGGCTCGGCACCGACGTCGTCAACGGGCTCGATATTCATCGACGCCTCGTCCGCCGGCACGAACTCGGCCGGCTCGACCGGTGCTGGGACGGCGACGGCGGGCGGGATCTCGGAGGCCGCCGCCTCGGCGCGGAGACGGACGAGGTCCGCCACGGTTCGCGGACGGCCGGCGCCGGCCGCATCAGTACGGCGGCGCCGCAGGAGCAGCACCAGCGCGGCGCCGGCGAGCGCGGCCACCATCAACCCGGTCAGGCCCGTCAGGCCGGTCAGGGCCGTCAAACCGATCGACCCGAGCCAGCCGATCGACCCCGGCGATCCGGTCAAACTCAGCGTGGGCATCTACGCACTCTCCGCTCCGTCACCATTGCGCACCGCACCGAACCTCACGGCTCGACGTCGGAGGCCGGACCGCAGGGCCGCGAAGGTGCCGGGCGACCAGCCCGCCTTCGGAATCTAGCATCCCGGCCAACCCTCGAACGGTTCCGGGCCGCAGCGTGTTCGCGCAGCTCATAGCCATGATCACCGTATCCTGAGACATCCGGCGAAGGGAACTGCACCGTCGGGGGAACGGGAGCACTGTGGACACCGACCTGACCGAGCTCGCGGCTGCGTACGGCGTGGCGACCGGATATCGCGACGGCGAACGGAAGCCGGTCACCGTCGACCCCGACGTCGTCGTCGCGGTGCTCGCCCTGTTCGACGTCGACGCAAGCACCCCGCAGGCCCGCCGCGCGGCACTCGCCGTGATCCGTGCACGGGGCGAGACGGGCCGGCTGCCCGGCACGATCGCGGCCCGCACCGACCGGGCCCGGCCCCTACCGAGCCGCGGGGTGCTGGTGGACGAGGGCGGTGCACGCCGCGACGTCACCGAGATCCCGGCCGGCCTGGACCCCGGCTGGTACCGGCTGGAGCTGGACGACCAGCAGGTCACGGTCGTCGCCGCCCCACCGGCGCTGGCCGAGCCGAAGCGGACGTGGGGGTGGATGCTGCAGCTCTACGCGTTGCATTCGCGGGAGTCATGGGGCATCGGCGACCTCGGCGATCTGCGGGCGTTCACCACCTGGACCGGCACCGAACACGGCGCAGGCGCAGTACTGCTCAACCCGCTGCACGCGATCACGCCCGTCCCGCCCGTCCAGCCCTCGCCGTACACGCCCTCGAGCCGCCGGTTCGGCACGCCACTGGCCCTGCGGATCACCGATCTGGACGCCTACGGTCGGGCGGACGCGGCGACCCGCGGCGAGGTGGACGCGCTGCGCCCCGAGACGGTGTCCACGCCCGCCCACCCGGCCCGCATCGACCACGACCGGGTCTGGGCGGCGAAGCGGGCAGCCGCCGAACTGCTGTGGCGTGCCGCCGACCGCCCCGAGCCCGACGACGCACCCGCCGATCTCTGGGAGTTCGCGACGTTCTGTGCACTGGCCGAG
>JBKJPD010000013.1:0-3460 GCA_046595345.1 Pseudonocardia sp. | reverse complement strand
GGTTCACCCGCGAGGTCCAGGTGGGGATGGTCGGGGTCAACGTCCCGATCCCGGTGCCGATGGCCTACTACTCCTTCGGCGGCTGGAAGGACTCCCTGTTCGGGAGCTCCCACATGCACGGTCCCGAGGGCGTCGCGTTCTACACCCGCGCGAAGGTCGTCACCGCCCGCTGGCCGCGGGTCGAAGCCGCCAGCGATTCCAGCTTCCATTTCCCGACGGCGACCTGACGTGGCAGGTCTGGAAAGGCTGACCCTGGGCACCGCCCCCGACTCATGGGGCGTCTGGTTCGCCCAGGACCCCCACCAGGTCGGCTGGACGCAGTACCTCGACGAGATCGCGCAGGCCGGCTACTCCTTCACCGAGCTCGGCCCGTCCGGGTTCCTGCCGCAGGACCCCGCGCAGTTGCGCGACGAGCTCGACGCCCGCGCGCTGAACCTCTGCGGCGGCACGATCTTCGCCGGGCTGCACCGCGGCGCCGAGGCCCTCGACGAGGCGATCGCGGCGTGCAGCGCGGAGTCCCGGCTGCTCACCGCGATGGGCGGCAGGCACCTGGTGCTGCTGCCCGAGCAGTACACCGACATGCGCACGGGCGAAGCCACCGGGTCGGGCGACATCGATCCGGCACAGTGGCGCGACCTCACCACGGGCTACTCGCAGCTGGGCAAGGTGCTCCGCGAGGAGTTCGGCGTGCAACTCGTGTTCCACCCACACGCCGACACCCACATCGACACCCAGGTACGGGTCGAGCGGTTCCTCGCCGACACCGACCCCGAGTTCGTCAACCTGTGCCTGGACACCGGCCACATCTCCTACTGCGACGGCGACAACATCGCCATCATCGAGGGCTTCCCGGAGCGCATCCGGTACGTGCACCTCAAGCAGGTCGATCCCGAGGTGCGCAGGCGCGTTCGCGACGAGAAGCTCTCACTCGCCGAGGCCGTGCCGCTCGGGGTGATGGTCGAGCCGCCCTACGGCGTACCCGACATGCCGCCGCTGCTCGACGCGCTCGCCGCGCTCGACGCCGACCTGTTCGCCGTCGTCGAGCAGGACCTCTACCCGGTGGAACCGCACATCCCGCTGCCGATCGGCGCCCGCACGGCCGGCTACTTCGCCGGCTGCGGCCTCGGCCCCGTGCGGCGCTGGCCCTACTGACCGCACGTCTCCGACCCTCAGCCCACCGCCCGGTCGGCTGCCCCGAGAGAGGAACACTCAATGGCGAGTACCCCCAGGTTGATGCGCACGCTGGCCGTCGCCGGCACGATCGCCGTCACGCTCGCGGCCTGTAGCAGTGGCGGCGGAGCCGCGAGCCAGAACCAGAGTGGCGGCTCGGCCGGCGGCGGCAACGCGGGCGGCACGCGCTTCACGATCGCGATGGTCACCCACGAACAGGCGGGCGACACGTTCTGGGACAAGATCCGTGCGGGCGCGCAGGACGCGGCCCGCGACCACAACGTCGAGCTGAAGTACTCCAACAATGAGAACGGACCCGAGCAGGCGACGCTCGTCCAGAACGCCATCGACAGCAAGGTCGCCGGAATCGCGGTCACCCTGTCGAACGCGGACGCCGTCATCCCGGTCGCCAAGAAGGCCGCGGACGCCAAGATCCCGGTCGTCGTGTTCAACCAGGGGTTCGATCAGTACAAGGATGCCGGCGCGATCATGTACTTCGGGTCGGACGAGGACCTCGCCGGCCAGACCGTTGGCCGGCGCATCACCTCCGACGGTGGCCGAAAAGTCCTCTGCGTCATCCAGGCGCAGGGATCGGTCGCCCTCGAGGCCCGCTGCGCCGGTGTGAAGAAGACCTTCGCGAACACCGAGAACCTGCAGGTCAACGGTGCTGACAAGCCGTCGGAGCAGGCCACGATCGGCGCGAAGCTCCAGCAGGACCCCTCGATCACACACGTTGTCATGCTCGGTGCGGCAGACGCACTCGCGGCGCTGCAGGCCAAGACCGATTCGGGCAGCCAGGCCAAGATCGTCACGTTCGATCTCAACCCCGACGCCGCGAAGGCCATCAAGGACGGCCGGATCGTGTTCTCGGTCGACCAGCAGCCCTACGTCCAGGGCTACATGGCCGTCACCGCACTCTGGCTGAACCTGACCAACGGCAACGACATCGGCGGCGGCAAGCCGGTGCTGACCGGCCCGTCGTTCGTCGACCAGACCAACATCGACCAGATCCTGCCCTTCACCGCGAACAACAAGCGGTAGTCCAACCCCGGGGCGGGCCGGTGTGCCGGCTCCCCCGGGACTCGGCCGACCCCCTGGAGCGCTCGATGAGCTCATCCGTCGAAACACAGCCGTCCCCGACCAGGCCCGAACCGGCGCGAGTCAAGCGGTCACTGGCCTCACGAGTACTCACCCGCCCCGAGATCGGCGCCCTCGCCGCCGCCATCGCGATCTTCATCTTCTTCTTCGCCGTCGCTGCGCCGTTCCGGAGCCTTCCGGCGTTCTCGACGGTCCTCTACGCGAGTTCGACGATCGGCATCGTCGCGGTCGGGGTGGCCCTGCTGATGATCGGCGGGGAGTTCGACCTGTCGTCCGGGGTCTCCGTGGTGACCTCGGCGCTCGCGGCCGCGATGATCTCGTTCCAGCTCAGCCTGAATATCTGGGTGGGCGTCGTCCTCAGCCTGGTGATCGCGCTGACCATCGGATTCATCAACGGTTACCTCGTGGTGAGGACCGGGATCCCCAGCTTCCTCATCACGCTCTCCACGTTCTTCATGCTGCGGGGCGTCAACCTCGGCGCGACCAAGGCCGTGACCGGCACCGTGGCGACGCCGAACATCTCCGAGCTCGACGGGTTCAGCGTCGGGAAGGCCATCTTCGCCTCCGACATCCCGCTCGGTTTCATCACGATCAAGATCACCGTGCTGTGGTGGATCCTTTTCACGGCCATCGCCACCTGGATCCTGCTCCGCACCCGGGTCGGCAACTGGATCTTCGCGTCGGGCGGCAACGCGGCCAGCGCCCGTGCGGTGGGCGTGCCCGTGCCCAAGGTCAAGATCGGCCTGTTCATGGCGGTGGCGTTCCTGGCGTGGTTCTACGGGATGCACCTGCTGTTCAACTTCAGCTCCGTGCAGTCCGGGCTCGGCATCGGCAACGAGTTCATCTACATCATCGCCGCGGTCGTGGGCGGCGCGCTGCTCACCGGCGGCTACGGCTCCGCGGCGGGTGCCGCGATCGGCGCGTTCATCTTCGGGATGACCACCCAGGGCATCGTCTTCGCCGGATTCGACCCGAACTGGTTCTTCACGTTCCTCGGCGCGATGCTCCTGCTGGCCGTGCTCGTGAACCTGTACGTCAAGAACTACGCCCTGACGAGAAGGTGAGGAGTCCGCTATGACCGACACGATCGTCGAGCACGCCACGAGAGGCCTGCAGGCGGGCACCCCACTCGTCGAGTTGGAGAACGTGGGCAAGGCCTACGGCGCCATCCGCGCACTCGAGGGCATCGACC
>JBKJPD010000585.1:0-4905 GCA_046595345.1 Pseudonocardia sp. | reverse complement strand
GCTGCAGCTCGGCTGCGTAGCCCGGGGCGAACTGCTGGCGGTGCGCGGCGTCGGTGATGGTCGCGATGAGTCGCTGCCGCGTCGCCTGGCCGGTCACCGGGAGCAGTAGCGCACCCGCCCGGTGGGCCTGCTCCACCAGCGCCTGCACATGGTGCGCAGGGACGGGACGGTGGCTCATGCGGCGCCGATCGGTCCGTCGGCGGTCGATCGCGGGGAACAGAGCGGCGTCGGCGAGGTTGCGGGGGCCGGTCCGGACGGTGATGGTGGCGAGGTGGCTGCGGTCTTCCGGATCGGGCATGCGGAGCACCTGCACAGCCAGCCCGGCGGCCGCCAGAGCAACCATCAGATGGTGCAGAGCGGCACCGCAGCTCAGGACCAGATCACGGCGATCCGGGTCCGTGGCGATCAGGTGCCGGTTCCAGTCGGCGTACAGCTCCACCGTGTCGGGGCGGATCTGCCAGCTCCAGGGCTGGGTGTTGTGCACCGATGGCGCGCGCAGCGCGAACTCGACCGCCGCGGCGAGGTCAACGGTCTGTCTCATGGTCGGCCTCCAGGTCCGAGCGCCCGTGCGAGGCGATCGATGACACCAGCATCGGCGGCGGTGCCGCAGAACGGCAGAGGCGTTGGGCCCCGCGATCAGGTCCTTCGACCGTGCCACCGGCCGAGCTACGTGGAGGTGCGGACCAGGGCGTAGGTCTCGGTCCGGGGGAACCTGGTCCCGACCTGCTCCAGCGCCTCGTCGGAGAGCTGTTCGAGGACGGTGTCGGCGCGAGTGGCGCTGTCCTCGTCCTCCCAGGCAGTCACGAGTACCCCGTTGCCGGAGCTCCGGTCGATCAGCACCTCCGCGCTGTGGTGGCCGGCGCCGATCTGAAGTTGCGACAGGACCTCCCGGCGAATGAACGCGAGTCCGTCCGCGATCATGGCCGGCTCGATGCGCACGCGCGCCATCCGCACGGCAGCGCCAGGCGCCGGAACCGACAGCAGCTCGCCGATCACGACCTCGTAGCTCTCGGCGATCAGGTCGCCGCCGGCCGCCGCAACGGCGTCCGCGCGGGCCCGGGTCAGTAAGGCATCGGAGGAGCGGTCTGACCCGTCCCAGTAGGACATCGCCACGATCACCCCGGCCTGCCGGTCCACCAACGTGGTGAGTCCCCTGTTCCCGCCGGTCGACTCCACCGCGGCACGATCTGTTCCTTCGATGTGGGCGAGGCCGGCGTCGACCTTGTCCTTATCGCCGAAAATGATGTTGACCCGCGCGTACATCGACGCTCCTTTCGTGACCTGGGGATAGTGGGGAGACCCCACCGGGATGGTTACTGCTGGTTTCATCGCTGCTCCCGTGCCCGTTGCCTTCATCGGTCCGGTCCACCGCGAGGCGCGGGGGCACCGGGCGTCACCACAGCCGGCTGAGGTCGTGGGGATCGTCGAGCGCGGTGCGGCGGTCAGCCGCCGCCGGAGTGGCCACCGGACCGTCCTCCTCGTCGGCGACGACGGTCTCGGGGTTCACCACCAGGACGGGTGCGGGGCAGCGTCGAAGCACCTCGCGGCTGGTCGATCCGAACAGGGCACGGGCGTAGGCCCCGTGCCCGCGGGTGCCGAGGACGAGCATGCGGGCGTCCTCCGCCGCCGACACCAGCGCGCGGGCCGGGTTTCCCTGCACCACCTTCAACTCCACCGGGACGTCGGGGAAGCGGTCGGTCCACGGCGTGAGCTCGTCGTGGAGGCTGTTCCGGGCGGTGACGCGGGCGGTCTCGTCCTCCCTGGCCAGGTGCTCGCGGAGTGGACCGGCGCCGTGCCGGGCGTGCAGGACGACCAGCCGACCACCGTGCCGTCGGGCGTCGGAGAAGGCGAGGGTGAGTGCGACCGAGTCGGTCTCGACAGTGTCGATCCCGACGAGTACCGGTCGCTCGACTCCCGGCGAGTGGTGGTGGCCGCGTACGACGACGACGGGGCAGCTCGCTCGCCCGCTCACATCCAGCGCGGTCGATCCGATGCGAACCTCCTGCGGCCGGTCCCCGCCACCCATGCCGACCACCAGCAGGCGCGCCGTGGTCGCGGCGTCCAGAAGGGAGCGGGCGGGGGCCTCCTCCGTCTGCCCGGTCGTGACCTCCACATCGGGCTCGGCACGTCGGGCGACGGTGAAGGCCCGGGCGAGGATGTCGTGGGCCCGCCGCCGTGCCGACCGGGCCGGACCGGCGGCATAGGGAGCGGCGTGCAGGATGTGAAGCGGCACGCCGCGTAGCCGGGCCTCGGCCGCGGCCCACCGGACCGCGTGCAGCGCGAGCGACGTTCCGTCGATCCCGACGACCACTCCGGTGCCGCGCCGTTCGGCTCCCGTGTCTGCGTCCACTGTCGTCTCCTCGTCGGTTCGTGCCCGATGTTCTGCCCTGTGAGCATGCAGGGGCGACGACCATGTCCGGCAGTACCGAACGGCCCGTGCTGACAGGTGCATCAGACCCCGGTCACCGGCTGTCGGCCGGCGGATCGATGAGCCCGTAGTGACCGTCGTAGCGGTGGTAGATCACGTTCGCACGCCCGTGGTCGGCGTCGAGGTAGAACACGAACGGGAGCCCGGTCACAAGGAGCCGGTCCACTGCCTCCGCGGTGTCGAGCAGGGGCGCCGGGTGGGGGCTCACCGTGAGGTTGGCGGTGTCCGCCGCGTCGGAGCTGCCGTCGACCCGGGCGAACCGCAGATCCGTGGGGCCCTCCCGGTACACAACCGCGTCCTGCCCGCTGCCGGCCTCGACGAACAGATGGAAGTCGAGATCGAGGTCGTCCATCTCGGTGACGGCGTCGTCGATGGAGCAGCGCCGCGGGCTGATCGTGGTGTGCCGGATGATCTCCGGCTCGGTCGGGGGGTGCGGGAGCTTCGGTCGGCGGGGGTCGGTCTGCCACTCGAGTTCGTTGCCGGGGTCTGCCCGTTCGCGTCGCGGCTCCCGGTTGCGGGACACCCGCTCGAGCCGGTGGTCCAGGCGCTCGACGAGCATGTCCACCGCCTCCCGGGGGCGGGTGGCCGCCACATGCACCCGCACCGGCCTGCCGTCGAGATCCACGTTCACCTGTGCGGTGACCGGCCGGTCCCGTGCGGGGTCTCCATGCCGCTCGACCCGCACGTGTACGTGCAGCACTGCGCGTCCGGTGTGCCTGAGTACCCCGGCGACCTTGTGTCGCGCGTACTCCGCGAGATCCGGCGCGATATCGCCGCACAGCTCGACGACGGCCTCGGGGATGGCCTGGTCCTGTACTCGGTTCACGTCCCGATGTTCGCAACGTCGGGACCGCGGGAGCAGGGCCGTACGGCCCGCGCCGGACGGCGGAAGGCCCTACCCTCCGGCGGACTCCCGGTGATCGCCACGGTGCGGGATCTGCAGTGCCCGCCCCCGACCGGGGTGCGTGGTCGGGTCCAAGGACCCCCGCTGCCCGGGACCACAGCCGCTGCCGCCCGCCCGGCCCGGTGGCGCAGCGTCGGAGCAGCGGACCAACGAGGAGGACTCATGACGAGCGTGCACAGGGCACAGGAGCCGATCCTGGTCGGTGTCGACGGGTCTGAGCCGGCCCTGGAGGCGGTGCGGTGGGCGGCCCGGGAGGCCGAGCGTCGCCGCGCGGGGTTGCGGGTGGTCAGTGCCTTCGCCTGGATGCCGACGAGCCATCCCGATGACCCTCGCCGTGGCGCGGACTCCCGCGAGGCGCGGCTGAGCAGCGTCCGCGAGCTCGTCGGGGCGGCCGCGACGGTCGCCGCTCAGGTCGCGCCGGGCGTCGAGGTCACCCGGGCGGTGTTGGCCGGATACCCGGTTCAGACGCTCGTCACCGAGGCGGCGCATGCGCAGCTCGTCGTGGTCGGTGACCGGGGCCTTGGTGGCTTGACCGGCCTGCTGGTGGGCTCGGTGGCCGTCGCGTTGGCGGCGGCCGCCGCCTGCCCGGTCGTCGTGGTGCGCGGCGCGGAGCCGGGTGGGCAGGTGCCGACGGAGGGTCCTGTCGTGGTCGGCGTCGACGGTTCACCGGGGAGCGAGGCCGCGCTCGCGTTCGCCTATGAGGCGGCCGCGGCCAGGCGGGCGCCGCTGGTGGCCGTGCACACGTGGCAGGACTACCTCGTCGACCTGACGGTGGGGCCGCTGTCGGATTGGGACGCGGTGGAGACCGAGGAGCACCAGATCCTGGCCGAGCGCCTGGCCGGGTGGGGCGAGAAGTTCCCCGACGTGCGCGTACAGCGGGTGGTGACCATCGACCGGCCCGCCCACGCGCTGGTGGAGCAGTCCGCTTCCGCCCAGCACGTGGTCGTCGGTTCGCGGGGGCGTGGCAACTTCGCGGGGCTGGTGCTGGGCTCGGTGAGCCACGCGCTGCTGCACCATGCGAAGTGCCCGGTCGCCGTCGTGCGGCCCGACGCCGCGAAGGGCCGGCGGTGAGCGAGCTGCCCCGGATCCGACCGGCCCGGCGTTCGACCGCACCAGCCGCACCTCGTGTCACCGGCGACCGGCCGACGATGATCTAGGCCGGCTCACCGGCCGGTATCGCGCAGCACCGGTCCGGTGCCGGATCGAGCCTGGCCTGCACATCGTGGTGGCCGAGCTCGTCGAGCACGGCCGCGATGAGGTGCAGGTTCATGCCGCAGACGAGCGCGGTGTGGTCGCGGGCCAGCGCGTGGAACGGGCAGTTCGCGAGCATGATGCTGTCGCCCTGGACACGACGGGCGCATCGCGACCGGGTCCTCCGTGCCCGCCGCGACGAGAACGACCGGGGACCGCCTCGACGGCTTGACCGGTGTCCTCGGCCGCCGACCGTCCCGAGGCCTACGGGGTCGAAGTGCCCGCGGTCCGGGGTCGCGAGCCCCTGCCGCCGATGGCCGGTTGCGGGCAGCGTTCGGACCGGCAATCCGAGGAGGGACCGCGATGGACGCGCAGCACATCC
>JBKJPD010000421.1:0-4336 GCA_046595345.1 Pseudonocardia sp. | reverse complement strand
GGCCCCCGAACTCGCCCCCGACCAGAAGGTCTCCATCGTCTTCGAGAGCTACAACTTCGGCCAGGCCGGTGCCTGGACCGACACGTTCAACCAGCTGATCGGCGGCTTCCAGAAGGCCCATCCCAACATCACCGTGACGCCGCAGAAGCCGCAGGGCAACAGCCCCAACCCGGCCACCGACACCGTCGCGAGCGTGCAGAGCCAGCTCGCCGCGGGCAACCCGCCCGACGTGGCGCAGCTCGGGTTCTCAGACCTCGACTTCACCGTGCACCAGCTCGGCGCCAAGCCGCTCGACGACGTGGTCGGCAAGCCGGCCGTCCAGGCGAACTTCGACGGCGCGCCCTTCCCCTATGCCCCGACCGCGCGCACGCTCGGCGACTGGGGCGGCAAGACCTACGGCGTCCCGTTCGTGTTCTCCACACCCGTCCTCTACTTCAACGCGTCGCTGTTCGCCAAGGCCGGTCTCGACCCGGCCAAGCCGCCGACGACCTGGGACGAGGTGGCCAGGGACGCGATGGCCATCACGAAGGCCACCGGCAAGGGCGGCGCCTACGTCGACTGCCTCACCAAGACCGCGAAGGACTGGTGCTTCCAGAGCCTGGTGCGCTCCGCCGGCGGCCAGGTCATCTCCGCGGACCGGAAGGCGCCCACGTTCGCCGAGCCCGCGGCGGTGCAGGTCGTCTCGACCTTCCAGCAGATGGTCAACTCCGGTGCCGTCCCGAAGCTGAGCCAGCTGCAGGGCTACGAGGCCTTCGCCCGCGGCGACATCGGGATGATCCTGGAGACCAGCGCGATCCAGTCCACCTTCATCAAGGGGTCCACCGGCGGCGGCTGGGACCTGCGGGCCACGACGATGCCCAGCTTCGCCGGCAGGCCGGTGGTACCCACCAACTCCGGGGCCTCGCTGTTCATGCTGTCGAAGGACCCCGCAAAGCAGCGCGCGAGCTGGGAACTCATCAAGTACCTGACCAGCGAGGACGCGTACAAGGTGATCTCCACCAAGATCGGCTACCTGCCTCTGCGCACCGGCCTGGTCGACGACCCGAACGGCCTGCAGGAGTGGGCGGCGAAGACCCCGCTGATCCGGCCGAACCTGCAGCAGCTCACCGCGATGGAACCGTGGGTCTCGTTCCCGGGCAACAGCTACCTGCAGATCCGCGACGGCATGATGGACGCGGTCGAGAAGGCCGTCTACCAGAACGCCGACCCGCAGACGACGCTGACGACCGCGCAGCAGCAGGCCGCCGCACTGTTCCCGACCACCGGAAACTGACGGCCGACCGGCATGTTCGTCGAGCTCGCCGACCCGGCGGCGACACCGGCACCGCCCGGGACTGCCGTGCCTCCCGCACGGCAGTCCCGGGCGCGCCTCCTGGCCCGCGCCGCCACGCCGTACCTCTACCTCGCGCCCGCCCTCATCCTGCTGGTGATCTGGACCTACCGCCCGCTGGTGCAGGCCGTGCAGCTCTCGTTCTACTCGTGGAACCTGCTTCCCACCTCGGTCGCCGTGCCGGTGGGCACGGCCAACTACCAGCGCCTGTTCGAGCTGCCCGCGCTCGGCGACTCGGTGTGGCGCACCGTCGTGCTCATCTTCGGGCTGCTGCCGTTCTCCATCGTCGTGCCGGTGCTCGTAGGGCTACTCACCCGAGAGATCCGGGGCCGCGCCCGCACGGTCTACCAGGCACTGGTGTTCTCCCCGATGCTCGTCGCGCCGGTAGCCAGTGCCGCTGTCTGGCAGTGGCTGCTCGACCCGTCGGCCGGGGCGGTCAACCAGGTGCTGGGCACCTCGGTCAACTGGCTGCAGGAACCCGCGTCCGCCCCGTTCGCGATCATCATCATCACCGGCTGGCACATCCTGGGATTCTCCGCGCTGATCGTCTCCGCCGGCCTCGCCGGGATCAACAACGACTACGCGGAGGCGGCCCAGCTCGACGGCGCCACCCGCGCGATGATCACCTGGCGGATCACCCTGCCGCTGCTGTCCCCCACACTCGTCTTCCTGACGCTGATGACCATCCTGCTCTCGGCGCAGTGGACGTTCCCGCTGATCGACGCGCTCACCCAGGGCGGGCCCTCGGCAGCCACCACCAACGTCTACTACCTGCTGTGGGACTACAGCTTCCACAACTTCGATGCCGGGATGGGCGCCGCCGCGGGCATGGTGCTGTTCGTCGGCTTCGGGCTGATCGCCACGGTCCTGGTGTGGCTGTCGGAACGCCTCACCTTCCACGACAACTGACCTTCGACCGAGGAGCACACGGTGGTCACCCTCGACACCCGGCCCACGCCCGCCGCGGCCCCGCCGCCGGACCGGGCCCAACCCGATCATGTGGTCGGTGACCGCGCACGGTGGCGCTCCGTGCGCGGCCACCTCGTACTCGGCGCGCTCGGCGTGCTGTGCCTGTTCCCGATCTACTGGCTCTACGCGACGGCCCTGCGCGCCCCGCAGGACGTCTACTCGCTGAGCCTGTTGCCGTGGCCGCTCTCGCTGGCAAACGTCACCGACGCGGCCGCGAAGGTCGACGTGGTCGGGCTGATGATCAACACGATCATGGTGGCAGTCCTGACGGCGCTCGGGCAACTGCTCACCGGGCTGCTCGCCGCGTACGCGTTCGCGGCGTGGCAGTTCCGGGGCAAACGCATCCTCTACCTGGCGTTCATCGGGACATGGCTGGTGCCGTTCCAGGTGACGATGCTGCCCAACTACGTCCTGTTGCTCCAGCTCGGGGTGCTCAACACCCTCGGCGGGGTGATCATCCCCAACCTGTGCTCCGCGCTCGGTGTGCTGCTGCTGCGCCAGCACCTCGACAGCTTCCCCAAGGAGCTGCTCGAGGCATCCGCGATGGACGGCCGCAGTTCCTGGACCACGCTGTGGACGGTCGTGGTGCCCAACCTGCGGCCCGCGCTCGCGGCGCTGACGATCCTGCTGTTCATCAACGCGTGGAACGAGTACTTCTGGCCCGCCCTGGTGCTGCAGCGCAGCAACGCGGTGCTGCAGCTGGGGCTTCGCAGCTTCATGGGCACCGAGGGCAACGACTGGGGACCGCTGATGGCGTTGGCCGGACTGACCTGCCTGCCGGTGTTCGCGCTGTACCTGGTGCTGCAGCGCCATATCGTCAATGCGTTCGTGCGCTCCGGCCTCAAGTAGTACGGCCCCGAGCAACCCCGTCTCGAGTAGTGCCGTCGGCGATGGACGGGTGCCGGCGCCAGGTAGGGCGGCGCCGTTGCGCGGGCAGCGCCGCACGACCGGTGCACCGTTC
Organism: Pseudonocardia sp.; assembly: GCA_046595345.1. Classification (GTDB taxonomy): domain Bacteria; phylum Actinomycetota; class Actinomycetes; order Mycobacteriales; family Pseudonocardiaceae; genus Pseudonocardia. The sequence continues at coordinate 1,076 of JBKJPD010000421.1, read as the reverse complement.
AGGCGGAACCGTCACGGGACGAGAGCCACGCCGGCGGCAGCGAGCCGATCATGGCGGTGTCGTGGGCGGCGGCGCGGAACCGCGGGTGGTCGATCAGCTCCCGCAGGAACGGCGCCGTCGTCGCCACTCCCGGTCCGGCGATGTGGGTCTCGGACAGCGCGCCGCGCATCCGCGCGATCGCCCCGTCCCGGTCGGGCGCCCAGACCACGACCTTGCCCAGCAGTGAGTCGTAGTGCGCCGGTATCCGGTAACCCGCTGATACGTGTGTGTCCACCCGCACGAACGGGCCTGCGGGCCACGCGCACTCGGTGAGCACTCCGGGTGCGGGCGCGAAGTCCCGGTCCGGGTCCTCGGCGTTCACCCGGCATTCGAGCGCGACGCCGCGCGGCGCGACCGCTTCCTGCCCGTAGCCCAGCGGCTCACCGGCGGCGATGCGCAACTGCTCACGTACCAGGTCGATCCCGGTGACCATCTCGGTCACCGGGTGCTCGACCTGCAGCCGGCAGTTGATCTCCATGAAGTGGAATCGGCCGTCCGGGTCGAGCAGGAACTCGAACGTGCCCGCCCCCGTGTAGCCGACCGCGCGGGCGCCCCGGACCGCCGCGGCCCCCATCTCGGCGACGACGTTCGCGGGCAGCATCGGCGCGGGCGACTCCTCCACCAGCTTCTGGTGGCGCCGCTGCAACGAGCAGTCCCGCGCACCCAGGTGCACCACGGCGCCGTGGGCGTCGGCGAGCACCTGGATCTCCACGTGGCGCGCCGAGTCCAGGTAGCGCTCCAGATAGAGCCGCCCGTCCCGGAACACGGACCGGGCCTCGGCCCTGGTCCGCGCCCACGCGGCCGGCAGGTCCGCGGCCGATCGCACCACCCGCATCCCGCGGCCGCCACCGCCCGCCACCGCCTTGACGATCACCGGGTAGCCGATGTCGGCGGCGAGGGCCACGGCGGCGTCCACGTCGTCGAGCGGGCCGCGGCTGCCGGGCAACAGTGGCAGCCCGGCCTCGCTCATCAGCGCCCGCGCGCCGGCCTTGTCGCCCAACCGGGCGAGGACGGCGGCGGGCGGGCCGACGAACGTG
>JBKJPD010000415.1:0-6441 GCA_046595345.1 Pseudonocardia sp. | reverse complement strand
GGACATCTCCGACTCCGACCTGTCGGGGCGCTACGAGACGGCCTGTGACCCGCGGCTCAACACCCAACAGTCCCTTGAGCTGGCCTTCCTCGTGGCGGAGATGCTGCGCGGCTGACGTTCAGAGGCAGCTGACGTTCACGGGCGGCGCGATCACAAGGTGTCGAGGGTGATGGTCGTTCCGGGATCTACGCTCGAACCGAAGCCGCGATCCTGCCCGACCACCCTCCCGTTGCCCCGGCCGAACGGGAGGACGTTGCGCTCCTGCGCCTTCAGACCGGCGTCGGAGAGAATCTTGGCGGCCTGGTCGAACTTCTTGCCGATCACCATCGGCACCCGGACCTGCTCGGGCTCCTTGGGTTCGGCGCCGCGGCTCACCACGAGCGTCACGGGTGCGCCGGTGGTCAGTGTGGTGCCGGCCGCCGGATCGGTGCGGATCACCGCGCCCGTGGGCACCGAGCTGCTGAACTCGGCTGCCGACGTGTCACGTACCGGCTCCAGCGACGCGTCGCGGATGGCCTGCTCGGCGGCCGCGACGGCGGTGCCCCTCGCGATCGCGGGAACGATGGGCGGTCCGGTCGAGATCATCAACGCCACCCTGCTGCCGCGGAGCAGCCGGGCGTCGGGTGCGGGATCGGTGACCGTGACGAAACCCGCGGCGATGCTGTCGTCGACGTGCAGTGTCGATGACGGGACGAGGTCAGCATCGGCGAGGATCCGCTCCGCAGCGGTGCGCTCCAGCCCGACCAACGTCGGCATCGCCGTCCAGCGTCCGGTGCCCAGCCACCAGGCCGCCCCGGCGACGACCAGCATCAGGATCACCACCACGGCGATCCCGACGGCGAGAAGGCGCCTGCTTCGGCGCCGGGCCCGCAGGTGCGGCGGGGGCTGTACGGCTTCGGCGACCCGGAGCGACCCGGTGGCCCGGGGAAGTGCCCGTGTGCCGCGAGGACCGGCATCGAGCACGGCAGTGCCGTGCGGGGCGGGCAGCGCGGCAGGCAGCGGCGCGGAGTGCCCGGTGGCATGTGCGGCGGCCTGCACGCCGACGGGGCCCCGCGGCGGCGCAGGGGGCGGCACCCGGGGAACCGCCAGCCGCTGAGCCACGGCCCGCAGCTCGGCCAGCATCGCCCCGGCGTCGGCTGGGCGGGCGGCGGGGTCCCGGCGGGTGGCCCGCTGAACGAGGGCGTCCAACTCGGGCGGGACGTCACCGGCGATCAGCGACGGCGCCGGGACGTCGGAGTTGACGTGGCGGTAGGCCACCGAGATGGCGGTCTCACCACGGTAGGGCGGCTCCCCGGTGAGCAACTCGTAGAGCAGCACGCCCGCCGCGTAGACGTCGCTACGCGGGTCGGCGGTGCCCGTGGCCACCTGCTCGGGTGACAGGTACGCGACCGTGCCCATGATCACGCCGACGTGGCTGGCACCGGCCTCGGCGGCCGCGACCACCAGCCCGAAGTCAGCGACCTTCACCTCCCGCGCATGGCTGATGAGAACGTTCTCGGGTTTGACGTCACGGTGCACCATGCCGAGCCGGTGGGCTTCGGCGAGGCCCGCGAGCACCTGCTCCATCACGGCGAGCGCCGCCGGGACGCCGAGCGGGCCGCGGGCCCGCAGGACGTCGCGCAGTGTGCCGCCTTCCACCAGTTCCATGACGAGGAACAGCACCGGGGCTTCCGCGGAGCCGCCCCCGCCGATGTCCTGGCCCTGGTCGTGGACGTCGACGACCGCCGGATGGTCGATCCGGGCGGCCGACCGGGCTTCCCGTTCGAAGCGGATGCGGAACGCCGGGTCGGCGGCCAGGCGCGGTTCCATGATCTTGATGGCGACCGGGCGGTCCAGCCGGGTGTCCACACCGCGATAGACGGTGGACATGCCGCCACGGGCGATGACCGGTCCCATCCGGTAGCGCGCGTCGAGCAGCGCACCTGCAGCGGTCGGGGCATCCACACCATCGACGGTACCGCCCGGTCGGATGCCGCTGCCCGAAGGTGCCGCGCGTATGGCATCGTGTCCGACCGTGAACGACGTTTTCGTGCTCTCCGAGGATGCGGCGACCTTGCCCGCATCGGAGGTCGCACTGTTGCTGTCCATTCCTGTCTCCCGTGTCGTCCAGCTCGTCCGTGACGGTCAGCTGCTCTCGCTGCTCCGCGACGGCGACGTTGTCGTGCCCGCCGACTTCTTCCAGGACACTGACGAGGGCACCGTCATCGTCAAGGGCCTGTCGGGCACGATCATCGTGCTCCGCGACGGCGGCTACAGCGACGCAGACATCCTGCGGTGGCTGTTCGCCGTTGAGGACTCGCTGCCGGGCACCCCCATCGCGGCGCTGCAGGCGGGCCGGCACCGGGAGGTCAAGCGCCGCGCCCAGTCGATGGCCTTCTGAAGGGCCGGGGCCCGCCAGGGGCGTTCTGGAGCGCCGGGCGCCGCGGCCTGCGTCAGCGGCGGGCGCGGGCCACGAGTGCCCGGGCCAGACCAGGCATCGCGGCGGCGGCCCTGCGCCTGCCCGGGACCACCACCCTGCGGTGCAGCACGTGGTAGTCGGCCGCCTCGATCTCGTCGAGGATGCCGCTGTAGAGGGTGACAGCGCACGCCACGCACGCCCGTGACACCGGTTCGAGCATCGCGATGCCGGGGGCGGCGCGCCGGTACACGGCACGGTTGTGGGCCACCAGGTTGGCCAGAGCGCGGCGCACGCGCTGGTCTGGCCTACGGGTGCGCCGGCACCACCTCAGCAGCTCCCGGTCGACGCCGAACGCGTCGAGCTCCTGGGCCGGCAGGTAGACGCGTCCGCGGTCGAGGTCCTCGCCGACGTCGCGCAGGAAGTTCGTGAGCTGGAACGCCACGCCCAGAGCCGCGGCAGAGACTTCGGCCTCGGCGCGAGGCACCGTGGTGCCGAGGATCGGCAGCATCTGCAGTCCGATCACCGCCGCCGAGCCGTGCATGTACACGCCGAGGTCGTCGAGGGTGGCGTAGCCGGTGACGTCGATGTCCATCCGCATCGACGCCATGAAATCGGTGAAGTGCCGATGGTCGATCTCGTAGCGGCGTGCGGTGTCGGCCAGCGCGGTGAGCACCGGGTGGGCCGCCGGTGCCGCCGTTGCCAGTGCCAGCTCCAGGTCGGCACTCAGCGCGTCGAGCTGGTCCGCCCGCTGTGCCGGGGACCGGCCGTCGCCGAGGTCGTCGACGATCTCGTCGGCGTGCCGGGCGAAGCCGTAGAGGGCGTGCACGGCAGGGCGCCGGTCACGCGGAAGCAGGCGGGTGGCGAGGTAGTACGTGCGGCCGTGCCGGGCGTTGAGCTCCCGGCATGCGGCGTAGGCGGCCCGCAACGCCGGATCGGTGATCCCGGCGGCGGCGAGCTCAGCCTGCCCGTTGTCCGACACGGCCGAATGTGCGGAGGTGGAGTGGGTCGGGGCGCACCAGCGAGACCGCCGCCAGCGCCGCGACCAGCCCGCAGCCGAGCAGGTAGGGCACGTTGTAGAGGGCGTCCTCGCCGTTGGGGTAGTAGGCGACGATCAGCATCAGGGATCCGAACACGAGGTACTGCAGCCCACGTGGGGTCCAGGCGACCATCGCCAGCAGGGCCATGCCCCAACTCACGTACCAGGGCAGCGTGGCGGGGGAGAGCACCGCTACGGCCAGCAGGACGATCCCCGCGCGGCGGACCGCGTCGGGACCGCCGTCGCGAGCGGCCCACCACTGCCTGCACGCGAGAACCAGCAGGACGGCGCCACCGATGATCCGGGCGACGACGACGAACGGCTGCTGCGGCACGGCGACGACGCTGCCGGCGAGGGCATGGGTGATCTGCCCGACCGCGGTGGGAATCGACATCCAGTTGACGATCAGCGACGGGGCGCTCAGCGCGGGCAGCCAGCCCAGCCCGACCCCTGCCGCGAATGTGCAGGCTGCGAACACGACGACGAACACTGCAAGCCCCGCGGCCGTGGCCTTGGCGACCCGGGCGGTGCGCGAGCCGGTCAGGTCCGCGGCCCACACCAGCACCAGGAACGGCAGTGCGATACCGGCGCTGGCCTTGACCGCCATCGCCGCGCTGACCAGAGCGATCGCGCCGACGTGCCCGCCGCGTAGCGCGATCAGCGCACCGGCCGCGAGCAATCCGACGACGAGCAGGTCGTTGTGCCCGCCACCGATCATGTTGATGATCATCATCGGGTTGGCGACGACGATCCACAGCGTGACCGGGACGCGGCCGCCGAGGCGCCGGGTGAGCTCGGGCATCGCCCAGACCAGCAGCGCGAGGCCGGGCAGCAGTGCCAGCCGCATGAGTAGGACACCGAGGATGATGTTGTCGCCGACCAGTGCGGCGATTCCCTTGGCGAGCAGGATGAACAGCGGCCCGTAGGGCGCGGGGGTGTCCTGCCAGAAGAAGTGGACGTTGTCGGTGAAGATCCCCGGCAACGCCTCCGGCCCGACCGCGTAGGGATCGAACCCGGCCAGCGGGAGACGGCCCTGCGCGAGGTAGCTGAACACGTCGCGGGTGAACAGCGGCGGGGACAGCAGCATCGGTGCGGTCCACACGGCCGCCGTGGTCAGTACCGCCCGCCCGCCCACCCGCCGCGCGAGTACGTCGCGGCCGAGCCGGACCCACGCCCACGCCATCAGCGCGACGCCGCCGTAGATGAGCACGGTGGCCAGTTCGCGGCCGTGTCCGTAGCGCCAGAAGCCGAATACGGAGTTGGACAGCAGCGGATCGTAAACGAGTACGCCGCCTGCGCCGAATCCGCCCAGGACCGTCATCAGCGAGGCGAGCAGGCCCAGCAGCAACGGGCCGCGGGGCGGGTGGCCCAGCCGTGCGCCCCATGACAGGGATCTCCACGCCGTCAGCAGAGGCAACGGCTGGGGATCCACCGGAGTGCGCAACACGGATTCCGGGATCGCCGGTCCGTCTACCGGTACTGGGGCGCTCATGATATTCACCATGCTCGCACGACCCGTGTCAGCGGGATGTGCGCACCCTGCCGGTCCGCGTGAGGACGCCCGTGATCCGCTGCGCGGCGAGCCGCCCGGAGATCAGGACGGGCGGGATGCCGACGCCCGGAGTGGTCCCGCAGCCGGCCAGCACCGCGTTCTCCAGCCCGCGCACGAGGTTGCGGGGCCGGAACGGTCCGGTCTGGGCGAAGGTGTGGGCTACCGAGAACGGGGTGCCCGCGGCGAGCCCGTCGGCGGCCCAGTCGGCGGGTGTGAACAGGCGTGACACCTCGATGTCGCCGGCTATGTCGGTAAGCCCGGGATGGCCCCTCGCTTCGAGTACGGCAAGCAGTTCGTCGCGGTAGGCCGGGCCGACCCGGGCCCAGTCGAGCGGCCCGGCGTCGGTGTTCGGGCACGGGGCGAGCACGAACAACAGGTCGGAGTCCGGCGGCGCCAACCCGGGATCCGATGCCGTCGGCCTTGTGATCAGCAGTGACGGATCGCTCATCAGCCTGCCGTCGTCGATGATCTCGCGGAAGGTGTCCTCCCAGGCGGCACCGAAGGAGATCGTGTGGTGTGCGAGATCGGGGCGGGCGCGGCTGAGGCCGGCGTGCAGCACCACCGCGCTCGGGGAGTACCGCAGCGGCACGGCGCGCCTGGGGGTACGGCCGACGAGTCTGTGCACGACCGGCAGGTCCGGGGTGAGCACGACCACGTCGCAAGCGGTCCGGTCGGTGTCGCGGCTCGGGTCGGCCGTCGCGCCGTGCCGCACGGCCGTGACCCTCCGCGCCCCGCGCTCCAGCCCGGTGACGGTGCGGCCGTAGTGGATCTCTGCCCCGGCGGCGACCGCGGCGTCGGCCAGCGCCTGCCCGACCTGCCGCATGCCCCCTCGGGGGAAGAACACCCCGCCGACGGTGTCCATGTAGGCGATCACGCCGTATGCGCCGAGCGCGCGGCGCGGCGGCACACCGGCGTAGAGGGCCTGGAACGAGAAGATCCGCTGCAGCCGTTCGTCGGGCAGGAACCGGGCGATCCGCGGGCCGAGCCGGCCGAACCCGCCCAGCGCCGCGAGCCGGGCGAGGTCGGGGCCGATCAGGTCGAGCGGGGAGTCGAAGTTGGCGCCGATGAACGTATTGATCTGGGTCTTGTAGAGCTGGGTGAGCCAGGCGCGCATCCGGACGTAGCCCGCCGCGGCGGCCGGCCCGCACACCTGCCGGACCTCCTGCTCCATCGCCGCGCCGTCGGTGTGGACATCGATGGTGGAGCCGTCGGCGAAATGGGTGCGGTACGCGGGGTCGAGTGCGACGAGGTCGAGCCGCTCCTCAAGTTTCTCTCCGACCGCCCCGAGCGCCTCGTCGAGCAGTTCGGGCATGGTCAGGACGGTCGGTCCGGTGTCCACTCGGTAGGTGCCGCGCTCGGTCTGCAGGTCGAGGCGGCCGGCGCGGCCGCCGGGGTGCTCGGCGCGCTCGAGGATCGTGACGCGGCGGCCGGCGCCGAGCAGGTGCAGGGCAGTGG
>JBKJPD010000414.1:0-3424 GCA_046595345.1 Pseudonocardia sp. | reverse complement strand
CGTTCACCGCGACGATTTCGATCTTGCTGGTTCCGGCTAGGCGTTGTGCGTCCACCGCCCGCCAGAAGTTTCGCCCGATCCGTCCGAACCCGTTCACTCCCACGCGCACCGTCACGGGTGCCTCCCCAAATTTCACTATCGCCGAATCCTGCGTCGGGGTCACCCTATCGGCGGTCGGCGTGGGCGCGGTGACCTGTATCGCGGTGACCTGCATCGCGCCGGCCTGTATCGCGCCGGCCTGCGTAGGTCACCCGTTCCACGGCTCGAGCCGGCGGGCTCCGCCGCGGCGAGGTCGAGGCGCGCGGGTCCTGGCGTGCGGTGCGAGGCCGAACGGCGTGTGCGCCCGCCCACACCCCGGGCGGGCGTTCGCCCTCCGGAATCAGGCCTCGTCCTCCTCCAGCATCTCGGCCGTGACCGCCGACTCGGTGTCCGGGACGCCCAGGTCAGCGGCTCGCTTGTCGGCCATGTGCAGGAGACGCCGGATCCGTCCGGCCACCGCATCCTTGGTCATCGGCGGGTCGGCGAGCTGGCCGAGCTCCTCAAGGGACGCCTGCGTGTTCTCCGCCCGCAGCCGGCCCGCGGCCAGCAGATGCTGCGGCACCTCGGCACCGAGGATCTCCAGCGCCCGGGCCACCCGTGCAGCAGCCGCGACAGCAGCGCGGGCCGACCGCCGCAGATTCGCGTCGTCGAAGTTGGCCAGCCGGTTGGCCGTGGCGCGAACCTCGCGGCGCATCCGCCTCTCCTCCCACGCCATCACGCAGTCGTGGGCGCCCATCCGGGTGAGCAGCGCGCCGATCGCGTCGCCGTCCCGGACGACGACCCGGTCGGCTCCCCGCACCTCGCGGGCCTTGGCCGACACCCCGAGCCTGCGCGCGGCCCCGACGAGCGCGAGCGCCGCCTCCGGGCCGGGGCAGGTGATCTCGCATGCCGAGCTGCGACCGGGCTCGGTGAGCGAGCCGTGGGCGAGGAACGCACCCCGCCACGCCGCCTCCGCATCGCACACCCCGCCGGAGACGACGGCAGGCGGCAGGCCGCGCACCGGGCGACCACGGGCGTCGAGAAGCCCCGTCTGCCGGGCCAGCCCCTCACCGTCGCGCACGACCCGGATGACGTAGCGCGCGCTGCGGCGCAACCCGCCGGGGCTGATCACGGCCGCCTCGCAGGTGTGGCCGTAGAGCTCGTGGATGTCGCGGCGCAGTCGGCGCGCGACCGAGCCGGTGTCGACCTCGGCCTCGATCACGACCCGACCACCCACGATGTGCAGGCCGCCCGCGAAGCGCAGCAGGACCGCCACCTCGGATCGTCGGCAGCACGGCTTGGTGACCACGAGCCTGCTCAGCTCATCCTTGACCGAAGCGGTCATCGCCATGGTTTCGGCCTCCGGGCTGGTAGGGACTCAAGATCGGATGTCAGATACACGTTGTCGTCTCGGTCACGCCCGACGGGAGCGGCACGCCCGCCCGATCGGGCACCCACCCGATCGGGCGCACCGAATCCGGCCAGCACGACGCCGAGTGCATCGGCCAGTGCCACCGGATCGTGTCGCGGCACCGCCGGATCGGCAGCAGCGACCGAGGCGAGGTGGACCTGCCCCCCAGGGGACAACACCGCCACGGCCGCGCGATGCAGCCGGTCGGGCACCGGTACTGCGGCGACATCGGCGAGTACCGCGTCGACCCGAAGACCTGGCGCGTGCTGCGAGAGTACGGCCAGGTGCTGTTCCGGGGAGAACCCGGCAGTCTCCCCCGGCTCGGGGGCCAGGTTGAGCACGACTACCCGGCGGGCGTCGCTGCTGATCACGGCGTCGCGCAGCTCCGGGACGAGCAGGTGCGGCAGCACACTCGAGAACCACGACCCCGGGCCGAGCAGCAGCAGGTCGGCGTCGCGGACGGCATCGAGGGCCTGCGGACACGCGAGCGGGCGTTCCGGGCGCAGCCACACCCGCCGGACCCGCCCGGGGGTGGACGCGACGGCGACCTGACCACGGATCCGGTGGGCGTGACCCGGATCCCCGTCCAGCCCCGTCACCTCGGCCTCGATATCCAGCGGCTCGCAGCTCATCGGCAGCACCCGGCCCCGCACGCCGAGCAGGGCGCCGACCTCGTCCAGGGCCGCCACCGGATCGCCCAGTGTCTCCATCAGGCCCGCCAACAGCAGGTTGCCCACGGCGTGCCCGGCCAGCGCGCCGGTGCCACCGAAGCGGTGCTGCACCAGGTCGCGCCAGCGCAGGCCCGACTCGTCCTCGGCAGCCAATGCGGCCATCGCCATGCGCAGGTCCCCCGGTGGTAGCACGCCGAGCTCGCGACGCAACCGGCCCGACGAGCCCCCGTCGTCGGCGACGGTCACCACCGCCGTCACGCGGTCCGACAGCAGGCGCCGCTGCGCCATCAGGCGCAGCGCCGACAGCGTGGCATGCAACCCGTGGCCCCCACCGAGAGCGACCGCCTTCAGCCCGCTCGCAAGCTCGCTCATTCGCGCCCCAGATCCCGGTGGGCGACGCTGACCGTCACGCCCTCGGAACCGGCGAGACGTCGGGCGATCTCCTCACTGATCGCGACGCTGCGATGTTTACCCCCGGTGCACCCGACCGACACCGTCAGGTACCGCTTGCCTTCGCGCCGGTAGCCCGCACCGACCAGCGCCAGCAGCTCCAGGTAGCGGCCGATGAACTCCTCGGCGCCCTCCTGGCTGAGCACGTAGTCGCGGACCGGCGCGTCACGGCCGGTGTGTTCGCGAAGCTCAGGGATCCAGAACGGGTTGGGCAGGAACCGGACGTCGACGACGAGGTCGGAATCCATCGGCAGCCCGTACTTGTAGCCGAACGACAGCAGCGTGACGCGTGTGACCTGCTCCGACTCGGCGCCGAAGGCGCGCTCCAGCGTGGCGCGCAGCTGGGGCACCGACACCGCCGAGGTGTCGACCACCAGGTCCGCGGTCTCCCGCAGCGGCCGTAACAGGGCGCGTTCGGCCGTGATCCCGTCGACGAGCCTGCCGTCACCCTGCAGCGGGTGGCTGCGCCGCACCTGCTCGAACCGTCGCACGAGCACCGCGTCGGTCGCCTCGAGGAACAACAGACGTGGCTTGTAGCCGCGCGCGTCGAGATCCTTGATGACCGCGCCGAGGTCGGCGGAGAACGCCCGGCTGCGGACGTCCATCACGACCGCGATGCGGGTGATCTCGCCGCGCGCACGGGCGCCGAGGTCGACCATCGTGGCGATCAGTTCCGGCGGCAGGTTGTCGACCACGAACCAGCCGAGGTCCTCGAGATCGTCCGCGGCCTGAGAGCGTCCTGCGCCCGACAAGCCGGTGATCACGAGGAACTCGGTCACACCGGAGATGGTACGTGGTCGAGCTTCGCTGTCCGGAGATACAGCAGGCGCGGAATGGTGCAAGCGGCCTCGTACTCCTGAGCCTTGGCCAAGAA
>JBKJPD010000091.1:0-6467 GCA_046595345.1 Pseudonocardia sp. | reverse complement strand
CCCAGCCACATGTAGCGGGTGCGGCCGGTCTCCACATGCGCGCCGAAGGCCTCGCCGCGCGTCCGGGAGTTGGCCCCGTCCGCCGCGATCACCAGGTCGTACGAATCGGATAGTCCGGTTGGGGCGGGTGTCGAGTAGTGCACGTCGACGCCCACCTCGGCGCAGCGGCGCTGCAGGATCCCGAGCAGCTCCCTGCGTCCCATCGCCGAGAACCCGTGCCCGCCCGAGGTGGTGACCGTCCCTCCGAACCGGACATCGATGTCGTCCCAGCGCGCGACGTGGCGCTGCATCGCCGCGAACACGGCGGGATCGGCCTGCTCGATGCCGCCGAGGGTCTCGTCGGAGAACACGACGCCGAACCCGAACGTGTCGTCGGGGGCGTTCCGCTCCCACACCGCCACCTCGTGACGCGGGTCGAGTTGCTTCACCAGCGCCGCGCAGTACAGCCCGCCCGGCCCGCCGCCGACCACCGCGATCCTCACCGCGATCCCTGCCTGGCGCGTTCCCGCAGGACGAACCGCTGCAGCTTGCCGGTGCTGGTGCGCGGCAGCTCACCGACGAACTCGACGATCCGGGGGTACTTGTAGGGCGCGATCGCCTGCTTGGCGAACGCCTGCAGGGCCGCGGTGTCGGGCTCGGCGCCCTCGCGTAGCACGACGTAGGCGGTGACCAGGGCGCCGCGGCGGCTGTCCGGCGTGCCGACGACCGCGCAGTCGACGACGTCCGGGTGCCCGAGCAGCGCCTGCTCCACTTCGGGGCCCGCGATGTTGTAGCCGGAGGAGACGATCATGTCGTCGCTGCGGGCGAGATAGGTGAACCAGCCGCCCGCGTCGCGCACGTAGGTGTCGCCGGTGAGGTTCCAGCCGTTCCGGACGTAGACCTGCTGGCGGTCGCCGTGCAGGTAGCGGCAGCCGGTCGGGCCCTGCACGGCGAGGTGGCCGGGCGTGCCGTCGGGCACCTCGCGGCCGTCGTCGTCGAGCACGGCGGCGCGGTAGCCGGGTACGGCGCGGCCGGTGGCACCGGGGTGGATGTCGCCGTCGGCGGCGGAGATGAAAACGTGCAGCATCTCGGTCGACCCGATGCCGTCGATGATCTCCAGCCCGGTGGCGTCGTGCACCGCGTGCCAGACGGAGGCGGGCAACGCCTCGCCCGCGGACACGGCCCGGCGCAGCCCGGCGATCCGGTCCGCCTTGCCGGCGGCGAGGATCGCCCGGTACGCGGTGGGCGCGGTGAACAGCACGGTGACGCGGTGCTCGGCCACGGCGTCGGCCAGGCGCTCCGGCGTGGCGCGGTCGAGCAGCACGGTGCTCGCGCCTGCCCGAAGCGGGAACACCACGAGCCCGCCGAGCCCGAACGTGAACGCGATCGGCGGGGTGCCGGTGACGACGTCGTCGGACCGCATGCCGAGCACGTGTCGGGAGAACGTGTCGGCGATGGCGAGCACGTCGCGATGCAGGTGCATGGTGGCCTTCGGGCGGCCGGTGGTGCCGGAGGTGAACGCCAGTAGTGCGACGTCGTCGGCGGCGGTGGCCACCGGCACGACGTCGACGTCGGCGCCCGCGCAGCGGTAGGTCAGCTCCGCATCACCGGCGTAGGCGACGGTGGGCAGGTCCGGTAGCTCTGCGGTGTACCCGTGGTGGCACAGGATCAGCGTCGGTCGTGCCAGCTCGACGATCGCGGCGAGCTCGGCGCGGCGCAGCATCGGCATCGTGGCCACCGCGACGCCGCCGGCGAGCAGCACCCCCAGCCAGCACGCCACCAGCCACGGCTCGTTCGGCCCGCGCAGCAGCACCCGGTTGCCGGGCACGAGGCCGAGATCGCGGACGAGGACCGCGGCCACCTGGTGGGCGCGGCGGCGGAGCTGTCCGTAGGTCCAGTCCTCACCGGAACCCCGCACGCACGGCCGGTCGTCGGGCGGGCCCGCCAGCAACTCCTGGGCGGCGTTGATCCCGGCCGGGTACCGCAGCTCGGGGAGGTCGAACCGCAGCTCCGGCCACTGCTCGCGGGGCGGTAGGTGGTCGTGGCAGAACGTGTCGGTGTGGGCGCTGGCCATGGCGGGCACCTCCCTCCATCGAGTATGGCGTACCGGTAACGATAGTCAAGCAGACAGCATGTTGAAGTGGGCCGGATATCGTGCTCCCGTGACCGCCGTCCAGGATCCGACCGCACCGACCGCCGGGACCGCTGCACCGCGCCAGCTGATCGTCACGCTCTACGGGCTCTACGCCCGCAACCACGACGGCTGGCTCTCGGTGGCGGCGCTCGTGCGGCTGATGGCCGCCCTCGGTGTGGACGAGCCCGCCGTCCGGTCGTCGATCTCGCGGCTCAAGCGCAGGGGCCTGCTCGCCGCGGAGCGCCGCGGAGTCGCGGGGTACGTGCTCACCCCGACGGCGCGGGAGATCCTCGCCGACGGCGACACCCGGATCTTCGGACGCCGCCGGGCCACCGCCGCCGACGGGTGGGTGGTGGTGGTCTTCTCAGTGCCGGAGTCGGAGCGGGAACGGCGCCACCGGCTGCGCACCCAGCTCGCCCGGCTCGGCTTCGGCACCGTGGCGCCGGGCGTCTGGGTCGCCCCGGGGCATCTCGCCGGGGAACTGGAGGAGGTGCTGCGCAGGCTCGGGCTGGAGGGTTACGTGGAGCTTTTCCGCGGCGAGCACCTCCCGTTCGGCGATCCGGCAGCCGACGTGCGCGCATGGTGGGATCTCGACGGGCTCCGCCTGCTCTACGCGCAGTTCCTCGATCGGCACGGCCCGGTGCGGGCGCGCTGGGCGCGGCGCCGCAGCCCCGTCCCCGACCCCGAGACCGCCTTCGCGGACTACGTGCGGCTGGTCACGGACTGGCGGCGGCTGCCCTACGCCGACCCCGGCCTCCCATCCACAGTGCTGCCGCCACGCTGGAACGGGGTACGGGCCGCGGAGCTGTTCACAGCGCTGGGAGCGCGGTTGGCCGGCCCGGCGCTCGAGCACGCACACGACCTGATCGCCGGAACCGGTGGTTCTCAGCGCGGTTCAGCGGCGGGCAGCACCGCCGTGCCCTGAACCTCCACCAGTGCCGCCGCGTCCCACAGCCGCGCCACGCCGATCCCGGCCGTGGCGGGGTAGGCGGTGCCCATCAGCCGCCGCCACACCGCGCCGATCTCGCGGGCGTGGGCGCGGTAGTCCTCGACGTCGACGATGTAGATCGTCAGCGCGGCCAGGTGCTCGGGCCCGCCGCCCGCGGCCCGCAGCGCGACGAGCAGGTTGTGCAGTGCCTTCTCGAACTGCGCCACGACGTCGTCGCCGACGATCATCCCGTGTGCGTCCAGCGCCGTCTGCCCGGCGAGGAACACCGTTCGCCCCTGTGCCACGACGGCATGGGCGAACCCGGACGGTCGGGCGAGCTCGGGCGGGTCGATCCGCTCCAGTGTCACGACTGAACCGCCCCGCCGTCCACGTTGATCCCTTGCCCGGTGATCGCCGCGCTGGCCACGCACAGCAGCACCACGTCGGCCACCTCGTCGGGGGTGATGAGACGCCCGATGGGTTGGTGGCGATGCAGCGCCTCGCGCGCCTGTTCCACGGTGCGCCCGGTGGTGGCGCTGATCGAGGCGACGGTCGCGTCCGTCATCGGGGTGTCGACGTAGGCGGGGCAGACGGCGTTGACGGTGACGCCGGTGGTCGCCAGCTCCGCCGCGGCCGAGCGCACCAGCCCGAGCAGCCCGTGCTTGCTCGCCGTGTAGGCCGCGATGTAGGGATCGCCGCGTTTCGCTGCGATCGACGCGACGGCGACCACCCGCCCGTAGCCCCGCTGCACCATGCCCGGTACGGCGCGGCGCAACATCCGGAACGGGGCGGTGAGGTTGACATCCAGCATCCGCTGCCACTCGGCGTCGGTGATCCGCCGTAGCGGCGCGGACGAGCCCGCACCTGCGTTCAGCACGAGTATCTCGACCGGGCCCCACTCCCGCTCGACGGCGGCGAACACGCCCTCGACGGCGTCGGCGTCGGTGACGTCGGCGGGTGCCACGATGCAGGGACCGGGCAGGTCCGCGGCCAGCGCGTCGAGCTCGTCGGCGCTGCGGGCGGTGAGTGCTACGCGGTGACCGTCGGCGGACAGTCGCCGTGCGACGGCAGCGCCGATCCCGCGCCCGGCGCCCGTGACCAGGCAGGATCGGGGTGTCATCGGCTGAGCTTGGCAAGTGTCGATGACGGCCGTCAAGATTACGATATGAAGATCGACGAGTTCACCGACATCGGGTACCAGGTGGAGGACGACAACCACGCCGTAATCACGATCGACCGCCCGGAGCGGATGAACTCCTTCCGCGGCCGCACGGTCGACGAGTTGATCAGCGCGTTCAAGCACGCATGGGCCGACCGGCGGGTCGCCGCGGTCATCCTCACCGCCACCGGCGAGCGGGCCTTCTGCACCGGCGGCGACCTCAAGGAGCGCGCCGAGACCGGCGGCTACGGCGAGACCGAGTGGGGCACGTTCGAGATCGAGCGGCTGCACCGGATCATCCGCGACATCCCCAAGCCCGTGATCGCCGCTGTCAACGGCATCGCGATCGGCGGCGGGCACGTGCTGCACGTGCTGTGCGATCTGACCGTCGCCGCGGAGCACGCGACGTTCGCGCAGGCCGGGCCGCGGGTCGGGTCGTTCGACGCCGGGTTCGGCTCCGCCTACCTCGCCCGGGTGGTGGGGGAGAAGCGGGCGCGCCAGATCTGGTTCCTGCTCGACCGGTATGACGCCGCTACCGCGGAGCGCTGGGGGCTGGTGAACGAGGTCGTCCCGGCCGCAGAGCTGCTGGACACCGCGCGGGCGTGGGCACGGAAGATGGGCTCCTACTCGCCGACGGCCATGAAGTTCCTCAAACACTCCTTCAACGCCGACACCGACCACATCAGCGGCATCGCCCACCTCGCGTTCGACGGGCTCGAGGAGTACGCGCACGGCGAGGAGGGCATGGAGGGCGCGCGGGCGTTCACGGAGAAGCGGCCGCCCGACTTCACCCGATTCCGCTGAGCCGACCCCGGTTCGCGCCGCGCGACATGGCGTCGCGCGGCGCGGGAGGACGGTCCTACTTCGCGGGTGCCTTCTTCTTCGCGGGAGCGCGTTTGACGGGTGTCTTCTTCGGGGCCGGGCCACGGGCCCTGCGCTCGGCCAACAACTCGCTGGCCCGCTCGTCGGTGAGCGTCTCCACCGCGTCGCCCTTGCGTAGCGACGCGTTGGTCTCGCCGTCGGTGACGTAGGGGCCGAACCGCCCGTCCTTGATCACCATCGGCTTCTTCGTCGCCGTGTCCGCGCCCAGCTCGCGCAGCGGCGGGGTGGCGGCAGCGGCGGCACGGCCGCGCTGCTTGGGTTGCTTGTAGATCTCCACGGCCTCATCGAGGGTGACCGTGAACATCTGCTCCTCGTCGGTGAGTGACCGCGAGTCGGTGCCCTTCTTGAGATAGGGCCCGTAGCGGCCGTTCTGCGCGGTGATCTCCTCGCCGCTCTCCGGATCGGTGCCCACCAGGCGCGGGAGCGACAGCAACCGCAGCGCGTCCTCCAGGGAGACCGTCTCCGTGGTCATGCCCTTGAGCAGCGATCCGGTGCGTGGCTTGACCTTGGCCGGGGCCTTCTTCTTCGTCCCGTTGACGGCGGGCGCGGGCACCTCGGGCTCGGGCAGGATCTCCGTGATGTACGGGCCGTAGCGGCCCTCCTTCGCGACGATCTCGTTGCCGGTGACCGGGTCGACGCCCACTGAGCGTCCCTCCTGCGGCACCGAGAACAGCTGCTCGGCGATCTCCCGCGTGAGCTCGTCGGGCGGCAGGTCCTCGGGCAGGTTGGCGCGCTGTGACACCCCGTCCCGCACCCGTTCCAGGTACGGGCCGAAGCGGCCGACCCGGACCACGACGTCGTCGAACACCGGGACGGAGTTGATCCCCCGGGCGTCGATCTCCTCGAGGTTGACGCCCACGAGCTTCTTCAGCCCGCCGGCCCGGGCCACGGATCCCTCGGTGCCCTGCTCGGCGCCGAAGTAGAAGCCCGAGAGCCACGCCGTGCGGCCCTGGGTGCCCGCGGCGATCGCGTCGAGCTCGTCCTCCATCGCGGCGGTGAAGTCGTAGTCGACGAGCCGGCCGAAGTGCAGCTCGAGCAGCCCGATCACGGCGAACGCGATCCAGGACGGGACGAGCGCCTGGCCCTTCTTCCACACGTACCCGCGGTCCTGGATCGTCTTGATGATCGACGCGTAGGTGGACGGGCGCCCGATGCCGAGATCCTCGAGATGCTTGATGAGGCTCGGCTCGGTGTAGCGCGACGGCGGATTGGTGGAGTGGCCCTCCGGGGTCAGGGACGCCGCGGTCAGCGCCTGGCCCTCGACGAGCTCGGGCAGCCGCGACTCGGCGTCGTCGGCCTCGCCACCGGCCTGGTCGTCGACGGTCTCGACGTAGGCCTTGAGGAACCCCGGGAAGGTGATCGTGCGCCCCGAGGAGGCGAGCGTG
>JBKJPD010000210.1:0-6412 GCA_046595345.1 Pseudonocardia sp. | reverse complement strand
TTGGCGGCGGCCTGACCCGCCGTCCCGTACAACGGCCGGAACCGGTCCGCCGGATCCAGCCCGGTGCGCGACGGCATAGACACCGGCTTCTCGGTCACGGCCGGGTAGGTCCCGGTGAGCGTTCGCTGCGCGGCCGACCTGTTCGACGACTCGGTGCGGTCATCCCCCGGCGTCGTGGACGACGGGGCGGGCTCCGCAACCGCCACACCGGCCGGCTCCGCGATGTCGGCCACGGCCTGTGTCGAGAGCGGCCGCGCGGGATGATCCGCTGAACCGCTCTGGTCCGGGGTCTCCGACGGCTCGGATGTGCGCGCCCGGATCCCGGCCCGAGCGGAACCGGTACCGGAGTCATCGCCCGCGGGGTCCGGTCCTCCGGGGGGCGTCGGCCCGACCTGCGCCTCCGCCGGTCGGGCACCGTCGGAACGCCCCGGTCCGGGCCGGGGCGACGCGAGCGGGGCCGACTGTGATCGGGTCGCTCCGGGAGCCGGCGCCCGTGGGCGGGTCGCCGCGGAGGAGCCGTCACGGACCGGCACGGTGAAGCGGGCGGTCGGCGCGGAGAGCAACCCCTCGAGCTGGGCCCGCAGGCGCCTGAGATCCGCGAGCACCGCGTCGCGCTGGCGCACGAGATCGACGACGTCGCTGCGGGCGGCGTCCGCGTCCGCCCGAGCCGCGTAGCGCGCCTGGTTGCGAACATCTGCAGCTTCCTCTTCGGCGGACTGCAGGATGCTCTGCATGCGGTCGGTGAAGCCGCCGATCATGTCCGGGGACTCGTCCGTGGGCGTCGGCAGACCCGGCCGGGGACGCGGCGTCGGGCGCGGGCGGGGGCTACCCGGCCCTTGCGGAGGGGCCTGCCGCCCCGGCGGCGGGACGCCTGCCGACGGCTGGGACACCACCGGGAACGGCTGGCTCCGCGCCACGTCGAGATCGGCCCGCATCCGGGCCAGTACGCGCTGCAGCCGTGCCACGTGGTCGTCGACCTGCCGACGGTCGTAACCGCGGAGGACGACGTCGAAACGTGGGGCGCCGGGGGCGCCCGCGTCAGTCGTCATCGGTGACCCTCCCGAGCATGCTCACACCCTGCACCTGGCCGAGGGTAGGTAGATCATCGCAGTCCTGCCGAGTCGTTCACCCTGATGGAGCATAGCGTTCGCGACCGGATCGCCCCTGTCCTGGTATTTCCCGCGCTGCCTGGGCCAGCTTCGGACGAGACCGCCTCGACGCCCTACCATCAGTGCGGTGGAACCCCCGTCGACGCTCGATCGCGCAACCGGAACCTCGGCGCTGCGCCGCACATTGCACCAGCGCGGCCTACGCATGACTCCGCAGCGGCAGCTGGTGATCGACGCCGTGCGCGAGCTCGGCCATGCGACGCCGGAGCAGGTCTGCACGCAGGTGCAACTCTCGGCACCCGCCGTCAACATCACCACGATCTATCGGACGCTCGATCTGATGGAGCGCATCGGCCTGGTCCGGCACACCCACCTCGGCCACGGCGCGCCCACGTACTCCGAGCAGGATCACGAGCACCTCCACCTGGTCTGCCACAGTTGCGGTGCGGTCGTCGAGACCGACCCGGATCTCCTGGACGTACTCGCCGAGCGGGTTCGGGTGAGCACCGGCTTCGACCTCGACGTCACCCACGTCGCCCTGTCCGGCCTGTGCGACACCTGCCGGGCCGCCGAGCCAGAGGACCTCGCATGACATCGTCAGGATCCGACACCCCTGTCCCCGGGTCCGAGGTTCTCGTGCCCGATCCCCCCGACCCGGACGCCGCCGTCCCCGCCCACCGCGGTGACCCCCCGTCGGAGCAGCGGGCGATGGCCCGGTCCGCGGCCGTCGCAGACCGGAGCCACCGCGGCGTCATCGCGGTTCCCGGCGAGGACCGGCTGAGCTGGCTGCACCTGCTGCTCACCCAGCACGTCAGCGCGCTTCCGGTCGACATCGGCACCGAGGCGCTGATCCTGGACCTGCAGGGTCGCGTGCTGCATCACATGATGGTGGCGCACGCAGGCGATGTGGTCTATCTCGACACCGAGCCGGGCGACGTCCCCGAACTTCTCGACTACCTCAGCAAGATGGTGTTCTGGTCCAAGGTCGAACCGCGTGACGCCACCGACGAGCTCGCAGTGCTCAGCGTGGTCGGGCCGGACACCGCCGCCGTGCTCGCGGCCGCGCAGCTCCCCGTCCCCGACCGGCCGCACGGGGCCATCGCGCTGCCCGACGGCGGTTTCGTGCGCCGGATGATCTGGCCCGGCGTCGACGCCGCCGACGTGGTGGTGCCCCGCGGCGCGCGCGACGTGTGGTGGGCCCGGCTCACCGCCGCCGGCGCACGCCCGGCCGGGACGATGGCGTTCGAGGCGCTGCGCGTGGAGTCACTGCACCCCCGGCTGGGAATGGACACCGACGATCGCACCATCCCGCACGAGGTCGGCTGGATCGGCTCCGCCGTACACCTGGAGAAGGGCTGCTACCGCGGCCAGGAGACAGTCGCGCGGGTCGCCAACCTCGGGCGCCCGCCGCGGCGGCTGGTGCTGCTGCATCTCGACTCCGGCGACGAGCACCTGCCCGGCCCCGGCGATCCCGTCACCCTCGGCGGCCGGACCGTCGGCCGGGTCGGCACGGTGGTTCAGCACCACGAACTCGGTCCGGTGGCGCTGGCGCTGGTCAAGCGTTCGGTGCCGATCGACGCGGAGCTGGTGGCCGGGGTCGACGAGCGCGCCGCACCTGCCGCCATCGACCCGGACTCGATGCCTCCCGAGGACGGCACCCCTCCCCCTGGTCGGGCCGCCCAGATGCGCGGCGGTCTGCGCGGCTGATGGCGCGGGCGCACCTGGCGCGTCGCCCACACACCGACGTTGCGCCGGTCGGGTCGCGCCCCGTCGCGCGTCCATCTGTTGGAATTAATCTCTTGATAGGTGGGATGTCCACGTAGCGTGGACCTGGTGGGTGGATCAACGGGATACCGATGGGTCGTGCTGGGCGTCGGGACGGCCGCCCAGGCCGCCACCGCCGCGTACTTCCTCGGGCTCGCCGCCATCACCCCCGCGTTGCGGGACCACTTCGGGCTCGACCTGATCGGGGTCGGGGCCCTGATCGGGGCGATCTCGGTGGGGCTGGTCGCCACCCTCATCGCCTGGGGTGCCGCCGCCGACCGGCTCGGCGAGCGCGGCGTGATGGCCACCGGACTGGTCGGGGCGGCTGTCGCGCTCGGGGCCACATCGTTCGTCCACGACCCGGTTGCTGCCGGGTTGCTCCTACTGCTCGCGGGCGCCTCGGGGGCGAGCGTGAACGCAGCCAGCGGGCGCGCTGTGCTGACCTGGTTCCCCGTGCAGCACCGGGGCATGGCGATGGCAGTGCGCCAGACGTCGGTGCCGGTCGGGGCGGCGCTCGCAGCCGTTGCCCTTCCCTCAGTGGCCGCCGCGGGCGGGGTCCCCATGGTGTTCGCGGTGCTCGCCGGCACCTGCGTGGTGGCCGCCGTCGCCGTCGCGATCTGGGTCCGGGAACCGCCGGGAACGGTGCGTGGGAAACGGCCGGTCGCCGGCCTGGGCACGGTCCTGGGCGATCGCCGACTGCTTCGGCTGAGCTCCGCCGGTCTCCTGCTCGTGGTGCCGCAGTTCCTCGGCTCGGTGTTCCTCGTCGAGGTACTACACGAGGGCGCGGGCATGTCGATCGCGCTCGCCGGCGGCCTGCTGGCGCTCACCCAGGTGCTCGGCGCACTGGGCAGGCTCGGGAACGGGGTGTGGTCGGACCGGGTCGGGAGCAGGCTCGGTCCGCTGCGCATCGTCGCCGTCGCGGTGGCCATCGGCTTCGCACTGGCCGCACTCGTGGAACCGGGTCCGGCGCCACTGGTCGCGGCCGTGCTCGTACCCGCCGCCGCGCTGGCGATCAGCTGGAACGGGCTCGTGTTCACCGCAGCGGGTGCGCTCGCCCCGCCCGGGCGCGCCGCCACCGCGATGGCTGTGTCGAACACGGCCAACTACGTCGCCGCCGCCGTGACCCCCGTCATCGGCGGGCTGATCGCGCAGGTGGCGGGCCGTCCCGCCATGCTCGGGCTGGGTGCGGTCGCCGCACTGGGTGCCGTGGTCGCACTTCGCGGGCTGGGCGAGTCCGTCCCGAGGACGGCCACCGTCATCGCTTTCAGCCCCTCCTGACCAGCGCGGCCGCCGGAAGACCCGCAGGTGGGATGGCATCGGAGGAGATGTGATGGCCACCGCCGGTGCCACGTCGCACTCCGACCGGTTCGCAAGGTACGGTGGGTACCAGGACATTGATGAGATGAATGGGGCCGCCGAGTAATCCGGCCGCCCCTTCCCTGTTGTAAGGGGGACCAGTATGGGGCGCGGACGAGCCAAGGCCAAGCAGACGAAGGTGGCCCGAGAGCTCAAGTACAGCTCCCCCACCATGGATCTCGACGCGCTGCAACGCGAGATCGGCAGTGGGACGGTGATCCACGAGGTGCAGGCGGTGGCGGAGGACGACTTCGACCCGTATGCCACCGACGAGGACGACGACGATGACGCGAGAGACCCTCGTCTCTGATCGCTTCCCGACCTGGCGCGGTCACCATATGGCCGCGCCGGGCCCGGAGGACCAGCATCGCCATGTTGAATGCGCCGGCCAGTCGCGGCCAGGAACACGCACGTGCGCCCGACCGCGACCGTCCGGGGTCAGGTGGGGAGCGATGCGAGCTTGAAGGCCACACCAGTGGGGTCCCTCACCTCGGCCAGTCGGCCGAACGGGGTGTCCTCGGCGGGGCGCGCCACCGCGCCGCCGAGTTCCACGACCTGGGCCAGTTTCGCGTCGACGTCCTCGACTCCGAGGTAGACCTGCCAGCTCGACGGCACGCCCTCGGGCAGGAACACGCTGCTGTCCATGACGCCGGCGTACGGTGCGCCGTCGATCACCATCTGGGTGTAGCGGAACTCGTCGCTGTCGGCCAGGACCGTGGTGTCCCAGCCGAAGACGGAGCGGTAGAACGCGAGCACGCCGGCGTAGTCGCGGGTGTGCAGTTCGTGCCACACCGGCGTGCCCGCCTCGCCTGCGAGGCCGAAGCCCGCGTGCAGGCCGGGCTGCCACAGACCGATCACCGCCCCACCGGGGTCGGCGACGACGGCCATCGAGCCCAGATCCATCACCTGCATCGGCTCCAGATACACCTGACCACCGGCGGCCACCGCAGCCTCCGCGGTCGCCTTGGCATCAGGGGTGGACAGATAGGTGGTCCACGTGTCGGGGGTGCCGGCCGAGCCGTCGTTGGGCATCATCCCGGCGATCATCGCGCCGTTCCTGGTGAAGTTGACATAGCCACCGAACTCCGGGGGCGCCGGCTCGGCGGTCCACCCGAAGATCGAGCCGTAGAACTCTGCGGCGCGGTCGGGATCGGAGGTGAACAGGTCGATCCAGCAGGGTGCTCCGGACGGGATGGCTTCGCGAGCGGGCATGGCGGGTCTCCTCGGTCGGGTGGGTAGGTCCTGCAACGGTCAGACCCGCGGCAATTCCCGAACTCATCGGCGAGGGCACGGACAACTTCCGCCGTCGCGCCGGCCGTCCAGGAACCCCGACGGCTACCGGAACCCCGGCGGGGGCGTCAGAAGCGGGGGTGGTCGCCCTGCATCTGGACGCGGGCGCCGATCTCGTGTGTGTCCGCCTCGTCACCCGCCCGGCGGACCCCGCCGAGGACCCAGGCGGGCACGTGCCGGGCGGTGAGCACGGCGAGGGCCCGGTCGACGTCGTCGGCGGGCAGGACGGCCACCATGCCGACACCCATGTTGAACGTCTTCTCCATCTCGGCGCGCTCCACCCGGCCACGGGCGGCGATCAGCTTGAACACCGGCGCAGGGGTCCAGGAGTTGCGCTCGACCACGGCCTCCAGGCCCGCCGGCAGCACCCGTTCCAGGTTCCGCGCAAGCCCACCGCCGGTGATGTGGGAGAAGATCCGCACCCCGGTCTCGGCGGCGAGGGCGAGGCAGTCCCGCGCGTAGATCCGGGTGGGGGTGAGCAATTCCTCGCCGAGGCTGTGCTCGAACTCCTCGACGTGACCCGCCAGCGGAAGCCGAGCGATGTCGAGCAGCACGTGCCGGGCCAGCGAGTAGCCGTTGGAGTGCAGGCCCGATGCGCCCATCGCGACCAGCACGTCACCGGGCCGGACCAGCTCGGGGCGAAGCATCGCTTCGGCCTCGACGATCCCCACACCGGTGGCCGACAAGTCGAAGCCGCCGTCCTCCATCAGCCCGGGGTGCTCGGCGGTCTCCCCACCCAGCAGCGCGCACCCTGCCTGCTGGCAGCCGTCCGAGATGCCCTTGACGATGCTGGCGATCTGCTCGGGGATGAGCCGCCCGACCGCGATGTAGTCCTGCAGAAACAGCGGTTCGGCGCCGCAGACGACGAGGTCGTCGACGACCATCGCGACGAG
>JBKJPD010000058.1:0-5830 GCA_046595345.1 Pseudonocardia sp. | reverse complement strand
GTGTGGGGTGGGACCTGTGGGGTCGCGCTGGCGCTGGGACCGCTGCTCGGTGGCGTGCTCGTGGAGACCGCGGGATGGCGCAGCATCTTCTGGATCAACGTGCCGATCGGGGTGATCGCCGTCGTCGGGCTCTGGTGGGCTCTGCCGGCCCGGGCGCCCGCGGGCACCCGGCGGTTCGACGTCGTCGGGCAGGTGCTGTTCCTTGCCGGTGGGGCGGGGCTGACGTTCGCGCTCACCGAGGGCCGGACGCGCGGTTGGGGCTCGCCGCTCATCGTCGCGCTGCTGGCCGGTGGGGTGGTCGCGCTGGTGGCGTTCGTGTTCTGGGAACGGCGCCACCGCGATCCGATGCTGCCTCCTCGCCTGCTGCGGATCCCGGCGGTGGCGGTGGCGTGCGGCGTCAACTTCCTGGGCCTGTTCGGCGTGTACGCCGTGCTCTACCTCCTCACGGTGCACCTGCAACAGGACCTGGGGCTCTCGCCGCTGGCCGCCGGGCTGCGGTTCCTCGCGCTGTTCGGCGCACTCGGGGTGGGGGCGGTCACGGCGTCGTGGGTGGCCGCACGGTTGGGGACGCGCCCGACGATGGTCCTGGGCCTGGTCTGTGTCGCGACCGGTCTCGCCGGGCTGACGCTGATCGATGCCGGCGTCGGCTACGCGGGGTACTTCTGGGCGCTCGCCCTGCTCGGGGTGGGCGTGCCGCTCTCCAGTGGGGTGGTGGCGATCCAGGCGATGATGGGCGTGGTGCCTCCGGAGCTGCGGGGCACCTCGTCCGGGGCGATGAACACGTTCCGCCAGTTCGGTGCGGTGTTCGGCGTGGCCATGGCAGGCATCCTGTCGCCGGTGATCGACGGCGTCGTGACCTCGATGCACGTCACGTTCCTCACCGCGGCGGTCGGCGCGGCCGTGGCGGCCGTTCTGACGGCGGTGGTGCTGCGGCCGGTGCGGGCTGCCGCACCGGCCGCAGTGCCCGTGCCGTCGACCGCCCGGTCGTGAGCGGGCGACGGCCGCGGGTCACGCCGTGGTGAGCGTGCCGGTCGTCATCCAGCCGGCCACCGCGGGGGCCAGTACCGCAGAGTCCTTGACCCACTCGAAGTGGTCGAGGTGCGCCACCCCGGAGCCCTCCTCGACATGCCACGCCGTGGTCCGCGCCGCCGGGATGCGGGTGAGCAGGAACGCGACGTTCGAACGCGGGCCGAGCGTGTCGCGGTCCAGGGAGATCGCGAGCACCGGCGCGGTGAGCTCGCGCAGCAGCGCATCGTAGTCGCGGGTGCTGCCCCGGGGCCGGTAGCGGCTGGTCAGCGAGTGTCGGGACCAGTCGGTCATGACCCCGCCCGCCATCGCACCGGGGATCAGCACCCCGCCCGGCCAGTGCCCCCGGACCCGCGCGACCAGGCCGATCCACTGGATCTTCCACAGCGCCTCGACCCATCGGCGCGGCCCGAACGCGCGCCAGAACACGGTGCCGGTGCCGATCACGGCGACACCGTCGACGAGGTCGGGGTGCGCCGCGGTGAACAACAGCGCGAGCTGGCCGCCGAGGCTGTGACCGAACAGGAACAGCGGAGCCCGCGGGAACCGGGCCCGCACCGCGTCGACGACGGCGGGCAGGTCGGTCTCGATCAGCTCGCGATAGCCGAAGTCGGGGCCGTCCCCGAGCGTGGGTGTGCTTTCGCCCTGCCCGCGCAGGTCACACGTCGCGGCGGACATGCCCGCCGCTCGCAGCGCCTTGACCAGCGGCAGGTAGAACTTGGCCTTGAGTGCCATCGCGGGCAGCACCAGGGCCACCGGGGCGGTCGGGTCCTCGGCGGGGAGCACCCGAACCACGAACGACGTCCCGTCTGCGGCGACAACGACGAGCGACTCCAGCGTCGAGAACTCCGAGGGCCGCTTGCGGCCGGCGTCGTCGCTGGTGGTGGGGGTCACGGACACGTCGGCTCCTGCGGGTTCACTGTGGCGGGGTTCAGAGTGCAGACGTACTCGAACGCGAACTTCGCGACGAGCACGTCGGCGTCGTCGTAGAGGTGCGCGCGGCCGTCGAGGTCGAGACGGCCCGCGGCGGTCGCGGTGCGGAGGCGCTCGGCGTCGACGGCGTCGACTGTCGCGATCGCGCGGATCCGGCCGATCGCGGGCCTGCGGAACGCCGAGCGGGCGTCGCGCAGCACCAGCAGGTCGATCCGGGACAGCACCGGGGCGGCCGCCCCGACGACGGCGGCGGCGCCGGCGATGTCGGCGGCCAGGAACAGCGCCCCGGCGTGCACGGTCGCCATCTGGTTGGTCAGGTGGGGCAGGTCGGGGATCTCGGCGACGGCCCGGTCGGGGCCGATCTCGGTGATCGCGATACCGGCATGGTTGCCGAAGGGCACCAGGGCGTCGGCGATCGCGCGGAGCCGCTCGTAGTCGGGGACGGCGCCGGTCAGGGCGGCTGCGAACGCGCCGGCGAACGTGTCGGGGGATGTGGTGGTCGTCATGGGTTCTGCTCCCTCTGGGGTCAGCGGTAGGGGCGGAGCACGCGCCGCGCGATCGACCAGCGCAGCACCTCCGACGGGCCTTCGTAGATGCGGAACGCGCGCGACTCCACCAGGAACCGCGCGACGAGGTGGTCCTCGCAGATGCCGAGTCCACCGTGCAGCTGCACCACCCGGTCCAGCACCCGCCACACGGCCTCGGAGACGAACGTCTTGGTCACCGACGCGGCGTGCCGCGCCGCCGAGCTGTCGGGACCGGTGGTGTCGAGGATGGCGGCGGTCTCCCGGATCAGGCTGCGGGAGGCCATGATGTCGATCTCGTTGTCCGCGATGTGCCCCTGTGCCATCCCGTGATCGGCGATCAGGGACCCGAACGCCGATCGCTCGCAGATCCGCCGCGCAGCGAGCTCCTGGCCGCGCACGGCGAGCCCGAGCCAGTTCATGCAGAACCCCAGCCGGGCCGGCGCGAGCCGCACCTGGGCGTGCTCCATGCCGGCGCCGACCCTGCCGAGCACGGCGTCGTGGCCGACGACGCAGTCGACGAAGGTGATCTCGCAGTGCCCGCCGGGCACGGTGTGGTCCAGCGTCGGCATCCGCCGTCCGACACGCAGGCCGGGGTTGTCGCCGTCGACGAGGAACATGGTCGGCCCGTGGTCGGTGCCCGCCACGCAGATGATGAACGCGGCCCCGTCGGCGCCGGTGGTGAAGTGCTTCGCGCCGTTGATCACCCAGCCGCCGGCGGACTCCTCGGCCACCGTGCGCAGCAGGCCGGGGTCGGCGCCTGCCCCGGGGGAGGGCTCGGTCATCGCGATCGCCGAGCGCACGTCGCCGGCGGCGAGCGGCGCCAGGTAGCGCTGCGCCTGCTCGGGGGTCGCGGTGTGCGCCAGCAGGTGGATGTTGCCGTCGTCGGGCGCCCAGCAGTTGAGCGCGAGCGGGCCGATCAGGCTGGCCCCGGCGGCCTCCAACACGTCGGCCTGGGCGCGCGTGTTCAACCCGAGGCCCCCGTACTCGACGGGGGAGAGGGGGCCGAACACGCCGGCCGCCTTCGCAAGTTTCTGCAGCTCGACACGTACTCCGTCGTCCATCGGACGACCGTCCACGATGATCTCGCGTTCCACCGGGAACACGTGCTCCCGGACGAAGGAGCGGGTGCGTTCGACCAGGTCCGGCGTGCTCATCTCGGTTCCGGTCACCGGAACCTCCTCTCGGTTCGGGACCTGGCCATTCTCGCGCCGGGGCCCGGCCGGGACCGGGGTGATTCGCAAGACCAATCGCCGGAATCGAAGCGGCGTCGGCGTCGGCGCCGACGCCGGTCCCCGGGTGATCCTGGTCGGGACGACGAGGAGGAACCACCGTGCCCATCGCGCCCGATCTGCTGACCCTGCAGGTGACGGCGAGGCGGACCGAGGCGCAGGACGTCGTGTCCTTCGCCCTCGCCCGCCTCGACCATGCGGAGCTGCCGCTGTGGACGGCCGGGGCGCACGTGGACGTCGAGGTCAGCGGTGCAGTCGGCAGTCCGGAGCTGCGCCAGTACTCGCTGTGCGGCGACCCGGCGGACCGGACGAGCTGGCGCGTCGCCGTACTCCGTGAGCCGGCGGGCCGTGGCGGGTCCCGGTACCTGCACGAGGACGTCCAACCCGGGGCGACCCTGCGGGTCGGCGTGCCGCGCAACAACTTCGGGTTGGTCGAGGCCCCCGGGTACGTGTTCGTCGCGGGCGGCATCGGGATCACGCCGCTGCTGCCGATGATCCGGGCCGCCCGGCTACGCGGCGCCGACTGGACTCTGTTCTACGGTGCCCGCCGTCGAGAACGGATGGGCTTTCTCAGGGAGTTGGAGAGTGACCCGGACCGGGTCCGGGTGTTGCCCGAGGACGAGTGCGGGCTGCTGCCCGTCGCGGAGATCGTCGGCGGCCTCCCGGCCGACGTGCCGGTGTACGGCTGCGGGCCGGAGCCGCTGCTGGGGGCGCTGGAACATGCCTGCGCGGGGCGCCCGGCCGGGTCGCTGCACGTCGAGCGGTTCAGTCCGCGCGCCGACGTCGCGCCCACCCCGGACCGCCCGTTCGATGTGCTGGTGCACGGCACCGGTGCCGTGGTGCGCGTCGCGGCGGGGGTGTCGGTGCTGGACGCGCTGGGCGCCGCGGGTCACGACATGCCCAACTCGTGTCGTGAGGGCACCTGCGCGAGCTGCGAGACCCCGGTCCTCGACGGCCGGGTCGAGCACCGCGACTCGGTCCTGTCGGCGGCGGAACGGGATGCGGGGAAAACGATGATGATCTGCGTTTCCCGGGCCCTGTCCGACCGGCTGATTCTGGACATCTGAACGCATGTATTCACGGATCGGAGCTAATAATGCACCTCACCGTTCTCGGGTGTCGGGCCGGAATGCCGGCCGACGGCCAGGCCAGTTCCGGGTACCTGGTGGAGACCGACCGGACCAGGCTGTTGCTCGACTGCGGGCCGGGGGTCGCCACGGCGCTGTCCGCGGTGGCACCGCTGAGCGGGCTGGACGCGATCGTCATCAGCCACTTCCATTCAGACCACTGCTACGACCTGCTGCCGATCGGTAAGTCGTTGCTCTCGGGCATCACCGCATTCCCCGGCGGTCCTGACGTCCCCGTCGGCGAGTTCCGGCCGGTCCGGCTGCTCGTCCCGGCGGGTGCCCGCGAGCGCTTCCAGCGGTGGGCCGGGCTGTTCCCGGTGACGAGCCAGCCGCAGCTCGACCGGGCCTTCGAGGTGGCGTTCGACGTGCAGGAGTACGAGCCGGGCGATCAGTTCACCATCGGTGACTGCAGCCTCGAGATGCACGAGATGCTGCACGCCGAGCCGAACTGCGGGACGCGGATCGAGGACCCGGGCGGCACGCTGGCCTACACCGGTGACACCGGCCGCTGCGACGCCGCAGTCGAGCTGGCCGCCGGGGCGGACGTGCTGCTCGTCGAGGCCACCCTGAGCTGTCCGGACACGACCGGGCACGGTCACCTCAGCGGCGCGGAGGCCGGCCGGCTCGCCGCCAGGGCCGGGGTGCGTGAGCTCGTCCTGACCCACTTCGCGTCCCGCGAGGACGCGTGGCTGGACGCCATCGAGTCCGCGGCCGCCGCGGAGTTCGACGGCCCGATCCGGATGGCTGAGCCGGGTCTGCGCTGCTCCACCGGCCGTCGTGGCGACCCACGCCGGTCGTCGACCACTGATGTCGGTCTCCGCGAGACGCAGCACCATGAGCGTGCCCGCCGCGGTTGACTCCGAGCAGCTCGGCCGGGTCCGGCAGGCCGGCCCCGCGACCTGCATCGCTGTGTCAGGCTCGGATGATCTGGAAGTTGCGCATCGTGACGAGCGCGGTGGCGCAGAGGATCTCCCCGTCCCCGGCGGCC
>JBKJPD010000637.1:0-4032 GCA_046595345.1 Pseudonocardia sp. | reverse complement strand
CTGCCACCTCGACACCTGCCCGGTCGGAATCGCCACCCAGAACCCGGAACTGCGCAAGCGGTTCGACGGGCGCCCCGAGTACGTCGTCAACTTCATGCGCTTCGTGGCGCAGGAGGTGCGCGAGTACCTGGCTCAGCTCGGCTTCCGCACCCTCGGCGAAGCCGTCGGTCACGCGGAGATGCTCGAGACCGACGACGCCGTGCGGCACTGGAAGACCCAGGGGCTCGACCTCTCACCCATCTTCCACATGCCGGCGCTGCCCCCTGGCACGGCGCGGCACCACACCAGGAACCAGGACCACGGCCTGGAGAAGGCCCTGGACAACACGCTGATCCAGCTGTGCGAGGGCGCACTGTCCTCGGGCGACAAGGTGCATCTCGACCTGCCTGTCCGCAACGTCAACCGCACCGTCGGCACGATGCTCGGCTACGAGCTGACCAAGCGCTGGGGCGGCGAGGGGCTGCCCGACGACACGATCGACGTCACGCTCACCGGCTCGGCAGGCCAGAGCTTCGGCGCGTTCGTGCCCAAGGGCATCACGCTGCGACTGGTCGGCGACACGAACGACTTCTTCGGCAAGGGCCTCTCCGGCGGGCGCCTGACGCTGCGGCCCCACCCCTCGGCGCCGTTCGTCGCCGAGGACAACATCATCGCCGGCAACGTCATCCTCTACGGGGCCACCTCCGGCGAGATCTTCGTCCGCGGTGTGGTCGGCGAACGGTTCTGCGTGCGCAACTCCGGCGCGCTCGCCGTCGTCGAGGGTCTGGGCGACCACGGTTGCGAGTACATGACCGGCGGCCGGGTCGTGGTACTCGGCAGGATCGGGCGCAACTTCGCGGCCGGCATGTCCGGCGGGGTCGCCTACGTGCTCGACCTGGAAGCGAATGACAACTTCATGGGCAACCGGGTCAACCGCGAGATGGTCGACATCGACCCGCTCGACACGGAAGACCGCACGTTCCTGCGCGACGCCGTCGAGCGCCACCACGCGGAGACCGGTTCGGCGGTGGCCCACAGGCTGCTCACCGACTGGGACGACGCTGTCCGCCGGTTCGGCAAGATCATGCCCAAGGACTACAAGCGGGTCCTGCAGGCCCGCGAGGCCGCCGAGCGTGACGGCCGTGACGTGAACCAGGCGATTATGGAGGCATCACATGGGTGACCCCAAGGGCTTCATGACCACCCCTCGTGAGCTTCCGAAGCGCCGCCCGGTGGACCTGCGCCTCCTGGACTGGCACGAGGTCTACGAGGACTTCCCCCGCCCGGAGCTGGAGAGGCAGGCGGGGCGCTGCATGAACTGCGGCATCCCGTTCTGCCACCAGGGCTGCCCGCTGGGCAACCTCATCCCGGAGTGGAACGACCTGGTCTACCGCCACGACTGGCGCGAGGCCACCGAACGGCTGCACGCCACCAACAACTTCCCGGAGTTCACCGGGATGCTGTGCCCCGCGCCGTGCGAGACGGCGTGTGTGCTGGCGATCAACAGTGACGCGGTCACGATCAAGCAGGTGGAGATCGAGATCGTCGACCGCGCCTGGGCGGAGGGCTGGCTGCCTCCACAGCCGCCGGAGACGAAGTCGGGCAAGAAGGTGGCCGTAGTCGGCTCGGGCCCGGCCGGACTCGCCGCCGCACAGCAACTCACCCGCGTCGGGCACGAGGTGGTGGTGTTCGAGCGGGCCGACCGCATCGGCGGCCTGCTGCGCTACGGCATCCCCGAGTTCAAGATGGAGAAGTCCCGGCTCGACCAGCGGCTCAAGCAGATGCAGGACGAGGGCACGCTGTTCCAGGCGTCGGTCGATGTCGGGGTCGACGTCACGGCCGAGCGGCTCCAAGCGGGATACGACGCCGTGGTGCTGGCGGGCGGGGCCACCGCTTGGCGTGACATACCAGCGATCGGGCGCGAGCTCGACGGTGTCTACCAGGCGATGGAGTTCCTACCGTGGGCCAACCACGTGCAGCAGGGCGACCTGGACGCGCCACCGATCACGGCGCACGGGAAGCATGTGGTGATCATCGGCGGTGGCGATACCGGCGCCGACTGCCTCGGCACGTCGCACCGCCAGGGCGCCGCATCGGTGACACAGCTGGAGATCATGCCGACGCCACCGGAGCAGCGCTCCGACGCCATGCCGTGGCCCACCTACCCGATGGTCTACCGGGTGACCTCGGCGCACGAGGAGGGCGGCGACCGGATGTTCTCGGTGAACACCACCGAGTTCATCGGCGACGCGCAGGGCCGGGTGCAGGCGATCCGGGTCGTCGAGGTGAAGCGGGACGGCAACGGGCGCTTCGAGCCCGTCGAGGGCACCGAGAAGGAGCTCCCCGCGCAGCTCGTCCTGCTCGCGATGGGCTTCGTGGGTCCGGAGAAGGGCAAGTTGCTCTCCGACCTGGCGGTGGAGCTCGACGCTCGCGGAAACGTCGCGCGCGACCAGAACTTCATGACCAGCGTCGACGGAGTCTTCTCCGCCGGTGACATGGGTCGCGGGCAGTCGCTGATCGTGTGGGCCATCGCGGAGGGCCGGGCCGCCGCGGCCGGCGTCGACGCCTACCTCACGGGCCGCGACATCCTCCCCCGCCCGATCAACCCGACGGACCGACCGCTGCTCTGAGCTCCTCGCCCTTCCCGCGCGCGCGCGATGTCGCCACGCTCGCGTGGAACGGGGCGCCGACAGGGTTGCGGGCGACATGGATCGGGCGTCAACTGTGGCTTTGCCCCATACCCCGATCGTGAGTTTCACGCCGTAGCGTCACTCACATGACGACTCTCACCGGGCGTACGGCACTGGTCACCGGGGCCGCTTCTGGAATCGGGGCGGCGATCGCGCGCCGCATGGTGGCCGACGGCGCACATGTGCTGGCCGTCGACCGCGACGAGGCCGGCCTCGAACCACTCGCCGACGACCTGGCCGGCATCGAGACGATCGTGTGCGATCTGTCCGATCTGGACGCCGTCGACGCGCTACCGGCAGCCGTCGACGTGGTGGTCAACAACGCCGGACTGCAGCACGTCTCGGCCCTGCAGGATTTCGATCCCGCCCGCTTCTCGCTGATCCTGCGGGTGATGCTGGAAGCGCCGTTCCGGCTGGTCCGGCGCACCCTGCCGCACATGTACGAGCGTGGGTGGGGACGGGTCATCAACGTGTCCAGCGCCCACGGCCTGACCGCCAGCCCGTTCAAGGCCGCCTATGTGAGCGCCAAACACGGACTCGAAGGCCTGTCGAAGGTGATCGCGCTGGAGGGCGCCACGCACGGCGTCACCAGCAATTGCCTCAACCCGGCCTACGTCCGCACACCACTGGTCGAGAAGCAGGTCGCGGACCAGGCCCGCGCGCACGGTATCGACGCGGACACCGTCCTCGAGAAGATCATGCTCGAGAGGGTCGCGATCAAGCGACTCATCGAGCCCGACGAGGTCGCCGAGCTGGCCGCGGTGCTGTACGGCCCGGCCTCGTCCTCCATCTCCGGTTCGTCGCTGTCGATCGACGGCGGCTGGACGGCTCTGTAAAAACGGGAGATCCCCATGACAGACACGACACATCCACCCCGAAGCAACATCATCAAGGTCGTGGCGGCGAGCATGGCCGGCACCACCGTCGAGTGGTACGACTTCTTCCTGTACGGCGTGGCGGCCGCGCTCGTGTTCCCGAAGGTGTTCTTTCCGGGCAGCGACCCCGCGACCGGGGTACTGCTCGCGCTGGGCACATTCGCGATCGGCTTCATCGCGCGCCCGATCGGCGGCGTGGTCTTCGGCCACTACGGCGACCGGATCGGCCGCAAGACCCTGCTGGTGATCAGCCTGCTGATGATGGGAGTCGCCACCTTCGCGATCGGCCTGCTCCCCGGGTACGCCACGATCGGGGTGGCCGCGCCGATCATCCTCGTGCTGCTCCGGTTGGTCCAGGGGTTCGCCCTGGGTGGTGAGTGGGGTGGGGCGGTGCTCATCGTGTCCGAGCACGGCGACCCGGCCCGCCGCGGGTACTGGGCCAGCTGGCCGCAGGCCGGGGTGCCGGTCGGCCAACTGCTGGCCAACGG
>JBKJPD010000550.1:0-2580 GCA_046595345.1 Pseudonocardia sp. | reverse complement strand
CTGGCGGCGGCTTCGTCAAACAACTGGCAGTCGGCCGTCCGTCACCCGGTAGCCGCACAGACTTGGGGCGAACCCGGCAGTCACCGCATTAGCCTGCCACCACCGGCCAGCGCCCGCTGCCGCGACGAGCCACGACACGCCTGCTCCGTGATCTCGCCACCACCGACCGTATTCCGCCCTTCTAGTCGACCGATGCGGTCGAGACCCGGACCGTCTGTTGCACGCGCCGAGCTCCAGCGACTGGATCCTCGTGCTCCCACACCCGCACCACTTTCCAGCCTGGCCGGGACGGCGCCGAGGCTCACCGCCGACAGCGACATGGCGAACGTCGCAGGGTCGTGGAGGGCGACCCTCGGGTGCGGACAGTAGACGCGGGCATACATCTGCCGGCCTCGGCCTGGTTCGCCATCGTTATCGAGATGCTCGGCACCGTCGCCTCGGCGCCGCCCGGCTGCGCCGAACGCCGGCTACCGGATCGTGCTGATCACGCAGGAGCCCGGGACGCCGACGGACCCCGCGGTCGAGACCGTCACCGTGGCGACATCGGCGTTCGGTACCCCCGTGGTCAGGATCGCGCCCCACTGAGCCGGGCCGAACTTCTCGCTGGTGCCGTTGACGACCGATCCGTCCCGCTGGGTCACCCGGTACTCGAACACGTCGCCCGGCTGGCCCGACACCGTCAACTCCAGCACATTGATGGCGAGGGTGCGCCGGACCACCGCCTCCACGCACTCGGGCGGGCCGCCTGCGGAGGTGACACCGAGGATCGGGTCACCGGCCGCGCGTCCGGGCGCGGGCGCCTCCGGTGCGCTGGTACAGCCGGCCAGAACGGCGCACGCGGCCACCGCGAGAACCACCGGGAAAGCCCGGAAGAACGGCATCAGTTCATGCTCCTCGATTGTCGCCCGGATCACCAGTCGCTGTGCACTTCACAGAATACCCCGGTGGGCAGGAACGCCGTCCCCTTAGCTGCGTCGACGTTGAGGAAGACGAAGTCCCCGCGCGGGAACATGGCGTAGACCTGGCCGCGGGCCAACGTCGGGGACGTGCACGAGGTGGTCACCGTATACGTCTCCTGGTAGGAGCCGCCAAGCTTGGCGTTGATCACACCGAAGTCCACCCCGACGTCGCCGCTGATGGTCGAGCTGACCGCCTTTCCCGAGTCGATACGGCAGATCGAGCCGTCGGCCCGGCACTCCGAGATCGCGATCGGCTTCTTGACGCCGTACTGGATGTCGTCGATGTAGAGCGTCGCGGCGTGCGCGGTGCCGGTAGCCTCCAGTGCCAGCGCGGTCATGGTGCCCAGCACCGTTAGCCCCGGTCTTTCAATAGGGCTCTGGTCATGGGCGAGACAATCTTGATCGTGCTGGTCCTGGGGTCTCGTGGGTATCGGCGTGCGGGGTCGGCCGGCGCGGTGGTCGGCGGCTCCGGGTCTGTCTGTTGTGGATGGTCAGAGGTGCTGTGGGTCAGGTCGCCGGCTGGGGCAGGGACTGGAGCCGGCTGAACGCGGTGGCGAGCTGCTCGCGCCAGCGCCGCGTGCTCCGGGCGTGAGAGCGATGGATTACCCCATTCCGTATACGGGGGCTCCACCGGACTTCTAGTCCCGTCGCATGACCTCCATGCCGCCGCAGAACCAGCCGTACCCGATGCCCGGACCGGTGCTGAGGCGCAGGACGGGATACGGGTACTCGCCACTGGCGACCCTCATCTGGGCCGGTGCCAACCTCGCACTCATCCTCGTCCTGCTCGGCCCGCCCGCGTCGGCGAGGACGCTCGGTGCGGTCATCGGCTCGCTGGTTATCGCCGCGTTCCTCGCGGCGGTCGGCACCTGGCTGGTGGCCCGCACCCGGGCGACCCCGTGGCCGTTCCGGCAGCTGGTCCTGCTGGCGCTCCCGTTCTTCCTCGTGCTTCGCGTCGTCCTCGCCGCGGTCGCCCGCTGATCTGCTACCCGCGGGCGGCACCGAAGTGCCGCAGCACGCCGGTGAGCTGCTCGAACGGTGGCGCCGCTCCCACGTCGGACACACACCCGCCGAACACACACCAGCAGGCCGACCCGAGCATCCGCACGGTTGTCGCCGGTGCCCGGCGGGCGTGGTCGGGGCCGCGCTGCGCCACCACCGACGCCCCGATCAGCACCGCGTAGGGCACGGCGGGCGGGACGGGGCGGCTGGACCGCAACCCGTCGACCCGCCCCACGTGCACGCCGACCACCATCGTGGCGGCGGAGTCCGCGACCGCCGCCGCCAGGTCCTCGACCGCCGCGCGCCCCACCGCGCGGGCCGCGGGACCGGCGAGCCGCACCCGCTCCCGCACCCCCGCCTCGACCCGGCTCGCGTCCAGCGTGCCGACCATCCCGTCCCCCACCAGCGCCAGCGCGGTCGGCTGCGGGGCGCGACCGAGGCAGTGCGCGGTGAGCTCCCGCATCGACCACGGCTGCGTCACCGGCTCGGCTACTCCCCACCCGGCGAGCCCGTGGCCGGTGAGGGCGCGAGCGGCGGCGGCGGCCGCCCCGCCGAGGAGCAGCCCTGCCGTGGCCGGGTGCGCGGTGACGATCTGGATCTCGACGCTTCCGGTGGCCGG
>JBKJPD010000398.1:0-6235 GCA_046595345.1 Pseudonocardia sp. | reverse complement strand
GGCGAGCTCGACCTCCTCCTCCGCGTTGAGCAGTGCGACCTTGCCGATCTGCTTGAGATAGGCGCGGACCGAGTCGGCGGACGCGGTGAGCTCGGCGTCCTTGCGGGCCTGGCGCAGTGCCTCCGACTCCTCCTCGTCCCAGACGAAGTCGCCGGACTTCTGCGGCGTCGAGGACCGCTCCCGCGCCGAGGGGCTACGACGGTTGGCGCCGGTGTTGGCGACCTCCTCCTCGTCGTCGTCGTCCTCGTCGTCGTCGGAATCCTCCGCGACGTCGGCTCCGGTGGCGGCCTCGGGGGTGTCGGTGACGAGGTCGGCCTCGAGCTCTACGTCGACTTCTTCGAGGTCTCCGGCCTCGGGCGCGCCATCGAGCTCACCGCCTCCGTCGAGCTCGGGACCGCCGTCGAGGGCGGCCGGCTCGGAGCCCTCGGGGCCGGCCTTCTTGGCCGGCGCTTTCGCACGTGAGCGCGGTGCCGCCTTCGTGGCGGTCTTCGTCGTCGCGGCGCTCGCCCGCGAACGGGGACGGCGCGCGACAACGGGACCGGCCGTTGGGTCGACGGTCGTGTCTGTGCGGCTTGCGGAGTCTGCGGCTGCCACTAGGCCCTCTCGCTACGATGCGCTCTGCCGGGAGCCGGCACGCAAAACTGAATATCCGGCTGCCGTGGAGATAGGTTCGTGCAGCCCGCCAGATCGCCGTCCGCCGGTGCCGTCGGAGGCTATCCCGTTTCAGGCTGCTGAACCATTGTAACTGCGTGCGTCGCGAACATCTCCGCCTCATGGCGTCTGCGTGTGTGAGCGGCGGCCCGGGGCCGGTCGCCGGCCTGTCCTGTGATCCCATGGACCGGTGGACGACGGTGTGATGGACCCCGGTTCCGAATGCCCGGACGACCCCCGTGAGCTGCGCCGGGTCGCCGAGCGGGTGGTCCGGGAGGCGGCCGCGTACCTGTCCGGACTGCCCCGTCCGTGGGACGGCGACCCGGGCGACGGGGTGACCACGAAGAGCACCCCGACGGATGTCGTGACGGCGTCCGACCTCGCGGTGGAGCGCCTGGTGCGTGATCGGCTCGCCACGCTGCGCCCCGGCGATGTGGTGATCGGCGAGGAGCACGGCGGGGTGGGTGTCTCAGGCACCGGTGTCCGGTGGGTCGTCGACCCGATCGACGGCACGGTGAACTACCTCTACGGCCTGCCCTGGTATGCGGTTTCGCTGGCCGCCGTGCACGACGGCACATCCGTCGCCGGTGCGGTGATCGAGCCGGCATCGGGGCGCCTGTGGAGTGCTGCGCTCGGCCACGGTGCGACGTGTGACGGGCAACGGCTCCGGGCGTCACGGGCTTCGGACCCCGCCCTGTCCCTTCTCGGTACCGGCTTCTCCTACAGTGCGGTGCGGCGCGCCCAGCAGGCACGGTGGGTGGCGGAGATGCTCCCCAGGGTCCGCGACGTGCGGCGCACGGGCTCGGCGGCCCTGGATCTGTGTGCGGTCGCCGCGGGCTGGCTCGACGCCTACCTGGAGCACGGGTGCAGCTGGTGGGACTGGGCGGCCGCAGCGCTGATCGCCACCG
Source organism: Pseudonocardia sp. (assembly GCA_046595345.1). Classification (GTDB taxonomy): domain Bacteria; phylum Actinomycetota; class Actinomycetes; order Mycobacteriales; family Pseudonocardiaceae; genus Pseudonocardia. Next base: position 4,676 of record JBKJPD010000398.1, on the reverse strand, counting down.
AGGCGGGCGCGGTCGTGCGCGTGCCCGGCCCGCCCGGGACGGTCCCGCCCGACGACGGCCTCGGAGCGGACGCGGTCTTCGCGGCCGCGCCGGGGATCGCCGTACAACTGGCGGCGCTCGCCCGGGAACACGGCGCCGCCGAGGTCTGACGCGGTTCTCAGCAGTTGGCCTTGCGGGCCCTCTGCAGATCGGCGGGATCGGCCGTGGGCGCAGCGGGCGCGAGCGTCGCGCCGGGTGCGGCGGTCGGCGGCGCGGCGAGCTGCTTGAGCACGTTGCGGGCCGCGGTGACGGGGTTGAGGTCCCCGAAGGCCGTGCCCACCGACACGTCGACCGTGTCGTCGGCACGTCCGTCACGCACCAGTTCCACGCACGGCAGCACCAGTGTCACGGTGCTGGCCGCAGCGTCCCCGGCCGGCCCGAAGCGCACCTGCCCGACGCACTCCATGCGGCCGGCGGGGTGGAACGGGTCGTTGCCGGGAGGCGCGGCCTCGGCGAAGCCGAGGTCACCCAGCTGTGCGGCGACGAGGTTCGCCTGCCCGCGTTGCCCGCCCGCGTTGAGGACCCGGATCCGCACCGCTGCCGCCGGAATGGGGGGCACGTCGACGAGGGCGTCGACGGCGAGCGACTTGCCGGGCGGTGGCCCTTTCGCCGCGGCCGGGCAGGTGAGGGAACCCGCGGCACCCCCGGCGGTGGATATCACGGTGGCCCACGTCACCACTGCGCTCAGCGCCAGCACCGACACGACGGCGGCGATCGGGCTTCTCCGTCGTCGCTGGTAGGGGCGCGTTCCCATCATCCGTCCAGCCCCTCGACGAGCACGTGATGGCCCAGCGCCACGAGCGGCGCGACGCTGTTCTCCAGCCCGTGCGCCATCGACGCGGGCACCATGCCTGCACGAACCCGGGCGAGGATCCCGGCCAGCACGACCGCAAGCTTGAATGCCCCGAACGCGACATACCAGGGCAGTGGCTCCATGTCGAGACCGGTCTGCCGTGCGTAGGACGCGACGAGTTCCGCCCGGCTCGGGAAGCCGGGGAGCCGGGTGGGGTTCGCCAGATGCTGTGCGGCGCGCCACACCGGCTTGTCCTCGGCCTGGTAGCAGTACATGTGCAACAGGCCGAGATCGGCCATCGGGTCGCCGAGGGTGGACAGTTCCCAGTCCAGCACGGCGCGGATCCTGCCGGGGTCGTCGGGGTCGAATATGCAGTTGTCGATCCGGTAGTCGCCGTGCACGAGGGTATGGCGCTGGGTGACGGGCACCGCGCCGGCCAGCGTCTCAGCCAGTCGGGTGAGTTCGGGGGCGAGGGCCGGAGCGGTTCTCCCGGTCTCGGTCTCCTGCTTCATATCATCCCATTGGGTGATCCACCGGCGGACCTGGCGGGCCATGAACCCTTCGGGCCTGCCGAAGTCGGCCAGTCCGACAGATGCCGGGTCGACGGCGTGCAACGCGACGAGCACGTCGATCAATGCCATCCCGATCCGCCACCGGTCGGCCTCTGTCGCGGCCCAGCCGGCCGGCAGCTTGCCGAGCGGGACGACACCTTCCACCAGCTCCATCACGAAACAGGGCGCATCCACGGGCGGGCCACCCCCGGACGCGGCAAGCACGCGGGGCACCGGGACGGCGGTGCCGGCGAGCGCGGAGATGATCCTCCGCTCGCGGCCCATGTCGTGGGCCGTGGCCGCGACCTCGCCGACGGGCGGGCGGCGCAGCACGACCGCGCCCGCCGTGCTGTCGACGCGGTAGGTCAGATTGGACCGGCCTGCGCCGATCGCGGCCAGCGTGCAGTCGCGCCACGCCGGGTCGTCCAGTTGCTGCGCCAACCAGGCTCCAACGGCGGCCGGAGCGGCCCCGGGGGTGTGGGAAGGGCCGCTGTCCGGTCCGGGACCGGTGTCGGGACGGGGTTCGGGGGAGGCGCTCACGCCCGGAACCCTAACCGCCACACGCGGTATGCCCGGGCCGCCGGGCGGGTCCAGATCTGCTGAGCTAACCTCTGCGACCCGGGAGCAGGTCCGCGCGTGTCGAGGGCTGCGGCTCGCGTCACTCGAATGCCGGGCACAAACACCGCCGCTGTGACGTTGTCCAGCGGCACGACAACGACCGTGCATTTCACGCAGGGTGCATTCAAGAGGGTGGATAACGATGGCGACCGATTACGACGCACCACGGCGCAACGAGACCGACGACATGGCCGAGGACTCGCTCGACGAGCTGAAGGCCCGTCGCAACGAGGCCCAGTCGTCTGTGGTCGACGTCGACGAGACCGACACCGCGGAGAGCTTCGAGCTGCCGGGCGCCGACCTGTCCGGCGAGGAGCTCACCGTCAAGGTGATCCCCAAGCAGGCCGACGAGTTCACCTGTGCCAGCTGCTTCCTGGTTCATCACCGCAGCAGGCTGGCCGAGAGCAACGGCGTGCGGTTCATCTGCCGCGACTGCGCCGCCTGACGGAGCGCGACGATCCCAGGCCGGGATTCCCGGGCTGGGATACCCGCACGCCCGCAGGAGTGCTCAGCGACCCAGCGCGGCGAGCAGCCGTTCCGGACGGCGCGCGCTGAAGATCCAGTAGGGCGTCGCGTCGTCCGGGTCGGTGAGCTCCACCCGGACCACCGGACCGATCCAGGCCCGGTGCATCAGGTAGGCCGCCGGATCCAGCTCGGGGCCCAGCGCCTGCTGCTTGGCGGCCTTGGGGACCACCTCGACCCGGCCGATGTGGCGCAGCGGCACCGTGGCCGTTCCCACCTGCAGTTCCCCGCCCGCGACACGGACCCGGGTGCGCCCCAACCAGACGAACGCGGCCAGGAACAGCGGAATGCAGACGGCGTACCCGATCCAGGACCGGATGCCCGGGTAGCCCATGTGGATCTCGGCCCCGAGCAGTACCCCGATCCCACCGGCGGGTAGATACCACCACCATGGCACGGACAACCGCTCGTCGAACCCGGAGCCGCCGGACGTCGAGTCGGCAGTGGTCGATGGATGCTCACTCACAGTTTTGAAGGGTAACTTCACCCGTCGTGTCCGGCCCATTCGATGCTCCGTCATCCGAGCCGTCCGCCGTACCGCCCGCCGAGCCGGCAGGGTGGCCGGTGGATGTGCTTCTCACCCGACTCGATCCACGGCTCCCGATCCCCGCCTACGGGCGCCCCGGTGACGCCGGGGTCGACCTGCGGTGCACCACCGACGTCGTCCTCGCGCCCGGGGCGCGGGCCGTGGTCGGCACGGGGATGGCCATCGCCCTCCCGTTCGGCTACGCCGGTTTCGTGCATCCCCGCTCGGGCCTCGCCGCCAGCGCCGGTCTGTCGGTCGTCAACGCCCCGGGCACGGTCGACGCCGGCTACCGGGGCGAGATCCTCGTCTGCCTGATCAACCATGACCCCCGCGCCGAGATCGTGCTGCGTCGTGGCGACCGGATCGCCCAGCTCGTCGTGCAGCGCGTCGCGCAGGTGCGGTTCGTCGAGGTCGCGGAGCTGCCGCCGTCGGAGCGCGGCACCCGAGGCCACGGCTCCACCGGCGGTCACCAGCGGCTCCGGGGCGGGGAGGCGCCATCGTGACGACGCAGCAGCAGCGTGTCGTCACGCGGCTACCGGCCGCCGGGCGTCGTACGGCCCGTCGACGGGCCACCGGAGGGTCGGGGCCGGTTGACGGGCCCTACGACGCCGACGACCTCGGCCCGGAGGCCGCGGAGGCAGACGGTCTGGTCGACTTCGGCGCCGTCCGCGTACCTGTACCGGACCACGGAACGGTGCAGGTCGAGCGACAGGAGGGTCGGCTGCAGGCCGTCCATATCGCATTGCCCGAGGGACGGCTGTCGGTCAGTGCGCTGGCCGCGCCGAAGTCGTCGATGCTGTGGCCGGAGCTGTCGAAGGAGATCGCCGAGTCGCTGCGTACCGGCGGCGCCCGCGTGCGGTCGTTCACCGGCGACTGGGGTCGCGAACTGCATGCGACGACCAGCGCCTCCACATCGGTGTTCGTCGGTTCCGACGGCCCCCGCTGGATGCTCTACGGCGTGGCCACCGGGCCGACCCGGGACGCCGTCGCTCTCGACGCACAGCTGCGCCTGATGCTGCGCGGCACCGTCGTAGTGCGTGGCCGGTCCCCGTACCCCGTGCGCACCGTCCTGCCACTGGAGGTGCCTGAGCACCTCGCCGACGCCGACACCGACACCGACGTGAACGCCGTCGCCGCCCCGGCGCCCCCGGACGCGCAGGCTCCCGGCCCGCACGGTGCCCGCCTGATCGCCGACCTCGACGACCCCACCATGATCGTCGATAGGCGGTGGTCGGGTGCACCCGCTGCCGATCCCCCCCGCAGCGGTCACCCTCGGGCGTCCGAGGGGCCCGCGGCGGCCACCGGGGACCTGGCGCAGACCGGCACGTGGGCGCCGAACCTGATGCCGACGGGAGACCGCCACCGGCCGGCGGTGGATGTCCTGCCGCAGGGACCGGTCGCGCCCACGGTGGAGCTGCCGGTCGCGCCCACGGTGGAGATGTCGGCCGCCAGGCGTCGTCATGTGCTCGAACTGGACGGGCGGGCAGAGCCGCGGGTCGGCCGCCGCCGGGCTCCGGAACTGGATGAGGTCCGTCCCGGTCGTCGGCGGGCTCCGGAGCCGGAGGAGGTGCCGATATCGGAGTCGCACGTCGGTCGTCGGCGGGCTGCGGAGCCGGAGGAGGTGCCG
>JBKJPD010000317.1:0-4848 GCA_046595345.1 Pseudonocardia sp. | reverse complement strand
ATCGGTTCATGTCCACCTCCCGCGGCCGCTCGGGCGGGCGCCGCGCGGGGCGCCCCACAGATCGTCGTCGACGGCTGCGTACCGTCGACGAGACGTCGGCCGGTGGGCTCGTCGTGGACCACACGTCGGGCAGCGCCGCGGTGATCGGGCGGCTCGACCGGCGCGGCCGGTTGCTGTGGTCGCTACCCAAGGGACACATCGAGGCCGGTGAGACCGCCGAGCAGGCCGCGGTGCGCGAGGTCGAGGAGGAGACCGGAATCCTCGGCTGCGTGGTCGCACCGCTGGGCACCATCGACTTCTGGTTCGTCGCCGAGGACCGCCGCGTGCACAAGACCGTGCACCACTTCCTGTTGCGGGCGCTCGGCGGCGAGCTGTCCGACGAGGACGTCGAGGTCAGTGAGGTCGCGTGGGTGCCGTTGGCGGAGCTGGAGTCCCGGCTCGCCTACGCCGACGAGCGCAGGCTGATCCGTCGCGCTGCGGAACTGCTGGAGGAAACCGCGTGAAGCGGGTCGCGGCCCTTGTCGCGATCCCCGTGCTGCTGGCGCTGACGCTGGCAGGGCTCCTGATCGGCGGCCCGGTCCCGGCGGCGGCCGCCCAGGCCCGCGCCGTCACTGTCGGCGGCCCGCTGATCCTCCAGCTCGACGACGTCGTCCCGCGGGTCGTGACGGCGGACGGGCCCGGCGTTCTGACGGTCAGCGGCACGATCACCAACACCGGTGATGCACCGGTGCAGGACCTCGTCGTGCGGGTGCAGCGCGGCGCCCCGCTGACCACCGAGGGACAGTTGCGCGATGCCCTCGACGGCCGCGCGGGCACCGACGCCGTGACGCCGCAGTTCGCCCCGGTGGCCGTCGAGCTCGCGGCGGGGGAGCGGGTGCCGCTGCGGCTTACCGTCCCGTTGCGGGGAGCGCCCGAGACCACCCTCGCGCTCGCCGGTGCCGGCGTGCACGAGTTGCTCGTCAACGTCAACGGTCGACCGCGGGGCGGCGACCGCGCACGGCTCGCCGCCGTGCGGCTGTTGCTCCCGGTCCTGTCACTGCCCCCGACGTCGCCCCCGACGTCGCCCCCGACGTCACTGCCCGGCAGCGATCCCGCCGGCACCCCGCCCGCCGTCCCGTTCACGCTGCTCTATCCGATCGCCGACACACCACGACGGCTACCGAGCGTGGTGGGGGAGACCCTGCTCGTCGACGACGAACTGGCCGCGTCGTTCGCCCCGACCGGACGCCTCGGCGGGCTGGTGGACGCGCTGGCCGAGCAGGCTCCGCCCGGGTCGACGACCCGGGCAGCAACCTGCATCGCCGTTGATCCCGATCTGATCGAGACGGCCGCGGCCATGCAGGGGGGCTACACGGTCCTCGACCCGGACCAGGCTCCGGTGCCGGGCACTGGAGCCGAAGCGGCCGGGCAGTGGCTCGGCAGGCTCGCCGCGGCGGCCCGTGGCGGCTGCGTGATCGCGCTGCCCTACGCCGACGCCGATCTCGTCGCGCTCACCCGCGGCGGCCTGGGCGAACGGGCCACCGCAGCGGTGCTCGACGGGCGGCAGGTCGTGGCGCAGATCCTGCAGACCCCCGTGGTTCCCGGCCTGACGTGGCCTGCGGACGGCCTCGCCGACAACGCCACGCTCGACACGATCGGTGACGCCGATGGCCGGGCGCTGATCCTGTCCGCCGACGGGATCGGGCGCAGCCGCAGCCGGCCCAACGCGGGCGTCATCCCGATCGCGGGCGGGCGTCGGCCGCAGTTCGCGGTGCTCGCCGACCCGTTGCTGAGCCGCGCCGCCAGCGGACCGGGCGACACCGCCGACCCGATCACCGGCACCGGCAGTGCGGTCGTGGCCAGCAGCCCGGCAGGCACCGACACCCCGCTGTCGACCCAGGACGTGATCGGTGCGCTGGTGTTCCGTGCGGCGCTCGCCCCACCTGCGGTGAACGGGGCCCCGCTCGTGCTCGCCCCACCGCACCAGTGGCGTGCCGAGGGCCAGGGGGCGCGGGCACTGCTCGTGGCCGCCGGACAGCTGATCAGCGCGGGTCGGCTCACCCCTCGCGCGCTGGACGCAGTGGTGACCGCGGGCGCGCCGACCGGCACGAGTGCCCGTTCGCTCAGCTACCCGCTCAGCGCGGGCGGGCGGGAGATCCCGAGTTCGGCCATCGGAACGATCCGCGTGACGGCCGACGACCTGACCGACCTGCGTTCGGCGGTCGTCGAGGATTCGGGCGTCGGGATCGCGCCGGACGTGGTCTTCGCGCCGTTGACCCGGGGTGTGGTGCGGCCGGCGTCCATAGCCTTCCGGGGGCAGCCGGACGCAGCTGTCGAGGCGGCCGACGCCGAGCTCGCGCAGGTGGTCCGGATCCGCGGCCTGATCAGGGTGTTGGAACCTCCGAGTCCCTACTCGCTCGGCACCTCCGATGCCCCGCTGCCGTTGACGGTCGCGAACGGGTTGCCGGTCACCGTCCGGGTTCGGATCGAAGTCTCGAGCACCTCAGGTCTTCGGGTCGCGCCGATCCCGGAGCTGCAGATCCCCCCGCTGGGCCGCCGCCAGGTGTCGGCGAACGCGCAGGTCACACGCTCTGGGAGATTCACGGTCGACGCCGCGGTCCGCACCCTGGACGGTGGGTTGCTCGGACCGCCGAGCCAACTGCAGGTGCGTTCCACCGCCTACGGCACCATCACGGTGTGGCTGACGGCGGGCGGTGGGGTGCTGCTCGTGCTGCTGGTGATCCGCCGGATCGTGCGGCGGATCCGCGGCGAACCGGGGCGTCCCACCCCGGCCGTCCCCCGGACCGACCCGCCCACGACCGGTCCACCTCGGATCGACCCGCCCACAATCGACCCGCCCACAATCGACCCGACAGCGACCGACCCGACAGCGACCGACCGGTTCCACAACGCCAACTCCCGGACCGACCGTTTCCCGGCGTTGAGGGTCCATGCCCCGGTGTCAGGCCGCCGCCCTCCGGAGCCGCCGCTGCGGCCTGGCCCGTGAACCGCGAGCCCCCTGATCCGGTGACCGAACCGCTGCGTTCCCCCACCGCCGCCGATGCCGCGACCGAACGGCTCCCGGCCGTACCCGTCGCCCCGGCAGTCATCGGGGCCTCGCTCGGCCGCTCCAGCAGTCGGATGGCCGTGGCCAGCCTCGTCAGCCGGGTCACCGGGTTCCTCCGCCAGATCGTGCTGATCTTCGCGCTGGGCACAACGGTGCTCAGCGACTCCTACACGGTGTCGAACACGCTGCCCAACGTCGTCTACGAACTACTGCTCGGCGGGGTGCTCACCAGCGTCATGATCCCGTTGCTGGTGCGCGCCCAGACCGAGGACGCAGACGGCGGGGAGGCCTACACCCGGCGGCTGCTCACCCTGACCGGCGCGGCACTGGTGGTCGCGACGGCACTGGCGATCCTCGCGGCGCCGCTGCTCACCCGCATCTTCATGGGCGGGCAGACCACCACCTCCACGGCCAACCCGGAGCTCGCGACCGCGCTCGCCTACCTGCTGTTGCCGCAGATCTTCTTCTACGGCATCGGCGCCCTGCTGGGAGCGGTGTTGAACAGCCGCGGCGCGTTCGGCGCGTTCGCGTGGGCCCCGGTGCTCAACAACATCGTGATGATCGGCGTGCTCGCGGTGTATCTGCTGGTGCCGGGGGAGATCGCCCTCGACCCCGTCCGCATGGGGGAACCGAAGCTGCTGGTGCTGGGCCTTGGCACCACCCTCGGGATCGTCGTGCAGGCAGCGGTCCTGTTGCCCGCGGTGCGCCGCAGCGGATTCCGCTACCGGCCGGTGTGGGGTTGGGATCCCCGGCTCACCGCAGCGGGTGGCCTCGCCGGGTGGGTCGTCGCCTACGTCCTGATCGGGCAGGCCGGGTACGTCGTCACCGCCCGGGTGGCCTTCGCGTCGGACGCAGGTGCCTTCACGATCTACACGAATGCCTGGCTCCTGCTCCAGGTGCCCTACGGCATCCTCGGTGTATCACTTCTCACAGCCCTGATGCCGCGGATGAGCCGGGCCGCCGCGGAGGGACGCACCTCCGACGTCATCGCCGACCTGTCGCTGGGCAGCAGGCTTCTCGCGGTGTTCCTCATCCCGGTGTCGGTGCTGCTCACCGCATTCGGGCCGCAGGTCGGTGTGGCGCTGTTCGGGCTGCGGTCCGGGGTGCTGGACGGGGCCACCCAGATCGGCACCGCGATGGCCGTCATGGCGTTCGGGCTACTGCCCTACGGCATCACGATGCTGCAGTTGCGGGTGTTCTACGCCCTCACCGACAGCCGCACCCCGACCCTGATCCAGCTGTTCATGGTGGCAGTGAAGATCCCGTTGATGCTGGTCAGCCCAGTACTGCTGCCTCCGGAGCACGTCGTACTCGGCCTCGCAGCGGCCAATGCGTTGTCATTCGTAGCAGGCGCGGTGTTCGGTCAGGTGCTGCTGCGGCGCAAGCTCGGACGGATCCCCACCCGCCAGGTTCTGGCCACGGTGGGGCGCACTCTGGTGGCAGGCATCGTCGCGGGCCTGCTGGCGTGGGGGACCGTCGCCCTGCTCGCCGGGCCTCTCGCCGGGCTGGCCCCGCTCGGCCGGGCCTGGACCCAACTCGCGGTGGCGCTGGTCGTCGCGCTGCCGGTCACGGTGATCGGTCTATGGCTCCTGCGGGTCACGGAGATGAACCCCGTACTGAACCGAGTCGAACGGCTTGTCGATAGGCGCGGTATTCGGCGCGGAACATCAGGCTGACGTAGGCTCTCTCTTGGGGTCGGGGTCCGAAACATGGTGTCCCGGGGGAGGTCGAAAGCAAGTGAGTGAGCTGGCGAGCGTGCCGTCTAGTGCGGCGGCGCCCCGACGTCCGTCCCCGTACCCTGC
>JBKJPD010000141.1:0-5334 GCA_046595345.1 Pseudonocardia sp. | reverse complement strand
CCACCACGCTGATCAACGGGCTGCGCGCCCGCGACAAGACCATCGGGCTCGAGACGATGTGCGTCGGCGGCGGCCAGGGCATGGCACTGGTCATCGAGCGCCTCAGCTGACCTGTCGCTCGACACGACAGCCGCGGCCGGCACCCCACGAGGGGTACCGGCCGCGGCGTCGTCTCGTGAGGTGCTAGTCCGAGCGCAGGTAGCTCAGCAGCCGCAGGATCTCGATGTAGAGCCAGACCAGAGTGGTCATCAGGCCGAACGCGATGTACCACGACAGTTTCGCCGGTGCGCCCGCGCGGATGGCCTGGTCGGCCGAGTCGAAGTCGAGCAGCAGGCTGAACGCCGCCACCCCGATCACGACCACGCTGAACACGATGGAGAGCCAACTGCCGTCGCGCAGACCCAGGTTGGCGCCGAAGAAGCCCGCCACCATATTGGCCACCATCAGCACCACGACACCGATCAGGGCGCCCATCAGCCACTTGGTGAACCGCGGCGTGACGCGCACCGCACCGGTCTTGTAGACCACCAGCATGCCGACGAAAACACCCGCGGTGCCGATGACCGCCTGCATGGCGATCCCCGGGTAGAACTTGTCGAAGATTCCGCTGATACCGCCGAGCGCCACACCCATCAGGGCCGAGTACGTCAACACCAGGGCCGGGTTGCTGCTCTGCTTGAAGATCACGATCAGCGAGATGACGAAACCGATGATGAACGCCGGGAGCACCAGTACGTAGAGACCGCTGACGGCCGTCAGAACACCAGCGGCCAGCGCCACACCACCGGTGATCGCCGTCTTCGTGACCACGTCGTCGATCGTGATCGGGCGATCGCCGGTTCCGGTGCTCTTGTACCCGGCCTGGGCGTCGGCGTAAGCGGCCGAACCGCCCGTCGCACGGCGGTCGAAGTTCGCGTATCCGCCCTGCGCCTGCGGCAGGTTGCGGAACGCCGGGTTGCTGCTACTGCGCACCTGGTCCTCCTCTGGAGACGTCGTACATGACGTTGAACGTGGAAGCCCCGCCCAGCGTTCCCACTCGGTAAAACCGACTTTACTTTTGGTGATGGTCAGGCTGCGGGCGCGCAGGGGTCGAGGACGCCCGCGTCATTTAGCCAGGCCTCCACGTACAGTCTGGCAAACGCACGATCCGGCCCGGTGGCCGCGGCCGATGGGGCCTTGACGCCGACGATCCGGCAGAGGTCGAAAACGGTCTGAGAGACCTCCGGACTCGGGTATCGCCATGGGAACTGTGCGGTCAGATCGAGAGGCCGCGCATCACCAGCTCGGCGAGTTCCGTGTAGGCCGCGGCGTCGCCGAGGCCGGCTGCCGTCGCCACGTGGCGTTGCTGAATCCGCACCATCGCGGCCGTGAGCACGTCGGCGACGAAGCCGACATGCACCGGCCGGAACACTCCGCTCGCCACACCGTCGGCGACAAGCTGCTCGACACGCCGGGCCGCCGCGGCGGTATTTCGCTCGTAGACCTCCCGTGCAGCGCGGGACGCGGCGACGTCGTCGAAGAAGGCCGCGGACGCGGGTTCCAGCTCGGCGGCGACGCCGTGCAGGTACGCGACGATCCGCCGCTGCGGGTCGGCCACCGCGAGGCGGGCCTCGACCCGCTCGGTAGCCCCCCGGAAGAAGTGCACGACGACGGCGCGCACCAGCTCGTCGCGGGTGCCGGCCAGCGCGTAGAGAGTGGTTTTCGAGCAGCGCAGGCGGGCCGCGAGCGCGTCGACCGTCAAGTCGCGGAAACCCTCGGCGAGGAAGAGCGCGACGAGCTGGTCGAACAGCTCGGCCTGTCGGCGGGTGACGCGTCCCGTACTTTGCACGGTACGATCGTACCGTTGTTCGTATCATTGGAGGTTTGCCCCATGGCCGTCGACCGCCTGCTACCCACCCAGGAGGCCGGGGACCTGCTCGCGCTGGTCCGCGACATCGCCGACAGGGAGCTCGCTCCGCGCGTCGAGGAGCACGAGAAGGCCGAGACCTACCCCGAGGGCCTGTTCGGCACGCTCGGCGAGGCCGGACTGCTCGGGCTCCCCTATCCCGAGGAGCACGGCGGCGGCGGGCAGCCCTACGAGGTGTACCTGCAGGTGCTCGAGGAGTTGGCAGCGCGCTGGGCAGCAGTCGCCGTCGCGGTGAGCGTGCACGGACTGTCGTGCCACCCGATCGCCGCGTTCGGCACACCCGCGCAGCAGGAACGGTGGCTCCCCCGGATGCTCGCCGGGGAGATGATCGGCGGCTACAGCCTGTCGGAACCGCAGGCCGGTTCCGACGCGGCGGCGCTGACGTGCAGGGCGGAGAAGCTCACCGGTGGCTACCGCATCACCGGCACCAAGGCGTGGATCACCCACGGGGGCAAGGTCGACTTCTATGCGCTGTTCGCCCGCACCGGCGAGGGGTCGCGCGGGATCTCGTGCTTCCTGGCCCCGGGAGCCGCCGAGGGCCTGTCGTTCGGCAAGCCGGAGGAGAAGATGGGCCTGCACGCGATCCCGACCGTCACGGCCAGCTGGGACGGTGCCATGATCGACGCCGACCGACTGATCGGAGCGGAGGGTCAGGGCCTGCCGATCGCGTTCAGCGCGCTGGACTCCGGGCGCCTCGGGATCGCCGCGGTGGCCACCGGGCTCGCGCAGGCCGCGCTCGACGCAGCCGTGCAGTACGCCCACGAGCGCAGTACGTTCGGCAAGAAGATCATCGACCACCAGGGCCTCGGCTTCCTGCTCGCCGACATGGCCGCCGCCGTCGACTCCGCCCGCGCCACCTACCTCGACGCCGCCCGCCGCCGTGACGCAGGCCGCGACTACAACCGCCAGGCCAGCGTCGCGAAGCTCGTCGCCTCCGATGCGGCCATGAAGGTCACCACAGACGCGGTGCAGGTCTTCGGCGGCTACGGCTACACCCGCGACTTCCCGGTCGAGCGCTACATGCGCGAGGCCAAGATCATGCAGATCTTCGAGGGCACCAACCAGATCCAGCGCCTGGTGATCGCCCGAGGCCTGGCTCACTGACGACCCCCGCGTCGGTACGAACGGCGCCGCGTCGACACTTTCCGACGGCCCGCCCTCAGGAGGAGAACACCTTGCAGATCACCGGTACCGCCGCCCTCGTCACCGGCGCCGCCTCGGGCCTCGGCGCGGCCACCGCCGCCGCGCTGGCCGAGCTCGGCGCCACCGTCTATGGGCTCGACCTGCCCGCGTCGATAGAGACGGCGGTATCGATGGACGGCGTCATCCTGCTGGCTGCCGACGTCACCGAGGACGCGCCGGTCCGCGAGGCGCTGGCCCGCATCGACGACGACGGCGCCGAACTGCGCACCGTCGTCAACTGTGCCGGGATCGCGCCGTCGGCCCGGATCCTCTCCCGGAAGGGGCCACACGATCTCGACCTGTTCCACACCGTGCTGAAGGTCAACCTGCTCGGCACGTTCAACGTGATGCGTCTCGGCGCCGAGGCGATCGCCCGGCATGAACCGGACGGGAGCGGGCAGCGCGGCGTCGTCGTCAACACCGCATCGATCGCCGCGTTCGAGGCGCAGATCGGCCAGATCGCCTATGCAGCGTCGAAGGCGGGAGTCGCGGGCATGACGGTGACCGCCGCGCGTGACCTCGCCCAGTTCGGTATCCGGGTCGTCACCATCGCGCCCGGAATCGTCGACACCCCGATGATGGCCGGGTTCAGCGACGAGGTCCGGGCCGGGCTCAGCGCGGGCGTCCCGTTCCCGCAACGCCTGGCGCGGCCCGACGAGTTCGCGCGGCTCGTCACGATGGTGATCGAGCACGACTACCTCAACGGCGAGACGATCCGGATGGACGGCGCCCTGCGCCTGGCCCCGCGGTAACACCCCGTCGACGGGCGGCGAACCTGGAGTGCTCGCCGTGGTGTCCTGGGGGGAACCACTTTGCTCGACAACTCGGCACGCCGCCTGGCTCTGGCCCTGCTCGTGGTGCTCGGATCAGGTGTCGCCTGCGGCGGTGATCCGACGGTCACTGCAGCGGGCGCCACCTCGGCCGCACCGACCAGCACCGCTGTTCCGACCAGCTCGACCGCACCGACAGGCGCGGCCGGAACCCAGGGGGTTCCGGGTCGCCGGCCGGCGCCGCTCGCCACAGCGGCCGTGCCGGCCCCGGCAAAGCCGAAGCCGCGACCCTCACCGGCGCCGGAACCCGCGACCTACTACGCGAACTGCGACGCCGTCCGCGCTGCGGGTGCGGCCCCGATCCGGGTCGGCGATCCCGGGTACAGCCGCAAGCTCGACCGTGACGGCGACGGCCAGGGCTGCGGCGCGGACTGACTTCGGACCAGACCTCGCGCCGCCACCACCGATGAGTTGCGCGTCCCTTCGCTGTCTCTATTTCTGAGGGCTGCGGCGGACAGGGGAACCTCGTGGACGGGACCGAGAGCGAGGGGCTCCCGTTGCTGCGGGCGGGGCCGGGGTTCCGGCGCCGGGAGGTGCGGGTGGCCGCCGGAAACTGGCTGCCCTACCTAGAAGCGGACTGGCGTGGCGCGCTGGTCGTGGTCGAGCGCGGCGAGATCGAGCTGCACTGCGCCGACGGTGGGAGCCGCCGATTCGACACGGGGTCGATTCTCTGGTTCGACAGCCTGACGTTGCGCGCCCTGCACAACCCGGGCACCGAGCCCGCGGTACTGGTGGCACTCTCCCGGTGCGGAGGGTAGCGGCGCTACGGCCGGCGCGGGTGCCTCGACGGTCAGCACCGGCACGTTCGCGCGCGAACCTGCGCCTGACGACGTTGATCCACGAGAATGATCCACGAGAGGCTCTTCAGCGCGGTTGGGGCGGGGCGTCGCTGAGGCCGAGTCTGCTGCGGTGGTTGGGAGTGTCCTCGATGAGAGTCCAACTGTGCACCGCCCCGTCGAGCACCTTGGCGAGCCAGATCACGGTCACAGTCGACTCCTCGCCGTCTGCCAGCCCAAGGTGCGACCCCGTCGTGTGGCCGAGGACGGCGACCAGTCCCTGGTGCTCCCCGACCTGCCGGGGGTAGATGACGTAGTCGGGGAAGCTCTCGAAATACCCACTCCAGGCATCAACGTTCGCCGCGCGACCGAACAACGGGGGCTCATCGAAAACGTGCCGCGAATGATCATCGGTCATGAGTGCGGTGAGGCCTGTGACATCCGCGCGGTTGATGCAGTCGATAAAGCTGACGGCCACCGCTACCGCGGGCAACGGAGTGCGCATGACCCGACCGTACCGACGGCGCTTCTGCGGCACCCTGGGCAGGTGCCCTCGACGCCTGGTCGACTATATTTTCGCAGCTCAAAGCCATGTCAGCGTAGGTCCAGCGGCGCGCCGCGGTGGGATTCGAACCCACAC